>JBAVPI010000444.1:0-4245 GCA_049692915.1 Pyrinomonadaceae bacterium | reverse complement strand
GGCCTTCCTTTATCGTGAAGAATTGAGAAGAACTTCCCCGTATGACTTCCTTGAGAGGGAGGCAAACTATCTCATGACAAAGATAATTGCAACTTTTTTCGGGAGGGCGCTCGAACCCGTCACGATGGCATTGGAATTCACCGCCGGACACTTCCCGCTAGTTTGCCGTCCGGCAAACACTTTACGACAAAACATTTGGTTTGTGTGAAGATATTGGAGGTCGCCGAAAAATCGAACGCGCCGTCCAGTCGTAATAATTGACCGGGCAGCGCGTTCGATTAATTCGTTAACTTTTAAGTCTTCGCTCCGAGCGTCGCCTTACATATAACCCTTGCATGAGCAATGAGCGTCTTCGGAGAGACACTCGCTGACTTGTCATACCTTCAACGCAGGACGGCGCGGACGCCAACCAAAATCAGGTAGCCGATGGCGAAGACGACGCCAAGCTTGATGAGCAGGATGGCGAGACCGATGGCAGTGATGACGACAATCCCGACCGCCTTTAAGATCAGCGGGGTCACAACCACCAGAGCGAAGATACCCAGCAGAATGATTCCGACGACACGTAACATATTCTTCACATCCTTCATAATTTCACCTCACTAAAATCGCCTTCGCGCACGTTGGAAATCCCGTTTCATGCCTGTCGCGCGACGGCGCTGACTTGTCATCATATACGAAAGGAGATGCGAGCGCGTTCCGTACAAGATTCCGGCCTCTTGTGCAAACATCTATATGCCCGAAAGGTGTCTTCCGCTTTCTCTGCTTCAAACAAATTTGTGTTAAGCTTTTGTCGTTTCCAGCCTCAAGCCTTCCGCACCAGCCGGCTTCTCTGTAGCAGGCCGTCGCGGAGTTATTTGTCTCGATTCGCCGGAAGGCAGGCTCGCTGTAATTATGCCGCGTCGCACCGACCAAAGACTTTTCGCCGAGCCGGAAGAGGAAATCCAGACGCCGGACGAGTACGCGCCTCTGGCCGAGAGGATGCGCCCGCGCACGCTCGACGAGTTCGTCGGCCAGCAGCACCTGATCGGCGAGAACCGCGTTTTGCGCAGGCTCGTCGAGGGCGAAGGCAGCCTGCCTTCGCTCATCCTGTGGGGCACGCCCGGCACGGGCAAGACGACGCTCGCCAGACTTCTCGCGCGCAGGGGCGGCGCACGCTTCACCGCGCTCTCGGCGGTCTTCTCCGGCGTCAAGGAGATGCGCGCCGCCATTGCCGAAGCGCGTGAGGAAAAGAAGGCCGGGCGGCGCACGATTCTTTTCGTTGACGAGATTCATCGCTTCAACAAAGCGCAGCAGGACGCGCTGCTGCCGGCGGTCGAGGACGGAACGGTTACGCTCATCGGCGCGACTACCGAGAACCCTTCGTTCGAGGTCATCGGCGCGCTGCTTTCGCGCAGCCGCGTCCTGACGCTCGAACCGCTCACGGAAGAGAACATCGAGACGCTTCTGCGCCGCGCTCTCGCCGACGAAGAACGCGGACTCGCCTCTCTTCGTCCACAAGTGCCGGACGAACTCATCGCGCGTCTCGCGCACGCGTCGGGCGGCGATGCGCGCGTCGCTCTGTCGGCGCTGGAAGCCTCGGTGGAATCAACCGTGCCAGATGCAGACGGCGTGCGACACGTTACGACCGACACCATCATCGAGGCGATGGGACGCGCACGCTACGCTTACGACAAAGGAGGCGAGGAGCACTACAATCTCGCCTCTGCGCTCATCAAAAGTTTGCGCAATTCGGATGTGAACGCCGCGCTCTACTGGCTCGCGCGCCTCATCGAGGGCGGGGCCGATCCCGTCTTCATCGCGCGCCGCCTCTGCATTCTCGCGTCGGAGGACGTGGGCCTCGCCGACCCGCAGGCGATGGTGCAGGCCGCCGCCGCCGCACAGATTACGCAACTTATCGGCCTGCCCGAAGCCCTCTACCCGCTCTCGCAGGCGACCATCTATCTGGCGCACGCGCCGAAGTCGAACGCCGTCAAGCGCGCATACATGGCCGCCTCTGAGGATGCTTCCGAGACGGCGCGCGAGCCTGTCCCGCTGCACTTGCGCAACGCCGTCACGCCGCTGATGAAACGCACCGGCTACGGCAAAGATTATCGCTACGTACACGACGACCCGCACGCGCGCGATGAGATGCGCTGCCTACCCGAACAATTGCAGGGCAGAAAATATTGGGAGGAAGAGAAAAAGTGAGTGATGATTCATTTCTTCAACTGTTGAATGAATCAATGAAGAAATGAATCATCACTCATGCGGAGTCATGAGCACGAAGAAGACGGATAAAGAACTGGCATTTCTCTACGACCTCTACGTCGCGACCGACTGGGGCGAGCGGTTCGCGGAGTTGTTTGACGAGCACGTGAAATTGCCCGCGAAGGGGCGCGCGCTCTACGTCGCGTCGGGCACGGGCGGGCACGCGCTGGCGCTTGTCGAGCGGGCCGGGCCGGACGTGACTTTCATCTGCGTTGACGAGAGCGAAGAGCGCCTTGATCTGGCGCGGGCCAAGGCGTTGGCGGTCAAGGCGACGAACATCGAGTTCATGCACGCGCAGTTGGAGGCTCTGTTGTTTGAAGACGAACAGTTTAACCTGATCGTCGCCGACGCCTCGATGGTCGCGCCGGAGCGCCTGCCGGAGATGATCTCGGAGATAGCACGCGTCGCCGCGCCGGGAGCCGTCGTCGCACTTAACGCGGTCACGTCGTCGAGCTTCGGCGAATTTTTCTCCGTCTATTGGGAGGCGCTCTCCAACAAGGGGCATGATGAGCAGGCCGCGGGCGTCGAGTCGCTGATAGCTGAACTTCCAATCGTCTCCGAGCTTGAGACGCTGGCCGGACGCGAGGCGCTCGACGGCGTGGAAGCGTGGACGCAGATGGAAGAGTTCGTCTTCGCTTCAGCCGACGAATTCCTGAACGCGCCTCTGGTCAGAGACTTTCTGCTGGTCAACTGGCTTGAGTCAATCCCTGACGAAGAGGCGCGCGCGGAAGTGCTCGGCGAGATTGAACGCATCATTGACGACGAGCGGAGCGGGGCCGACTTTTCGCTTTCGATCAAGGCCACGACCCTCGTCGGGCGAAAAGCGAAGTAGCAAAAAAACTCAAGGGTACGAATGAAGGCGTGTGGCGCTCGCCCTGTCTTCATTCGTACCCTTGAGTTTTTCTTTCCCTGAAATTAGCGAGGTTTGTTAGCCGTATATTTATCGGAAGCGAGGTCTTCGTCGCGCAGGCGGCTTGCCTCTGCCGCGCGAAGTTGTGCGCGCCGCGCCGCATCGTCCGCGTCCTCGTCATCGCCGCCCTCGTTAATCCCCTTCTTAAACTCCTTGATGCTCTTGCCCATCCCTTTGGCGAGTTGCGGCAGCTTAGCGCCGCCGAACAAAAGCAGGATGACGAACAGGACGACGAGCAATTCCCAACCGCCCGGTATCATTCCCGCCAACAGTGTGTGATTCATGCCAAGGCTCCTTGAAAACCGACTCGGCGACGAGAAAGCCCGACGCTCGCTTTGAAGACCGTGCGCTCAACCCGCGCCGTTGTCCGACTCGTAGAAAAGATATTTACGCCACGTCTGATCGGCGCGACCGAGGTAGCGCATGATCTGTCGGCTGACGTGCAGCGAAAAACCACGCGGGCGGCGGACAAGATGCATGTGCGCCTCTTCGGGCGTCCGGCTGCCCTTGCGGTGATTGCAACGCTTGCAGCACGCGACCAGATTATCCCACGTACTTTCGCCTCCACGCGAACGCGGGAAGACGTGATCGAGCGTCAACTCGGAAGGCGGAAGCTGCCTGTTGCAATACTGGCAGGTCGTGTGATCTCGCAGCAGGATGTTCTTGCGCGAGAGCGAGCGGTTCTTGAAAGGGATGTGAATGTATTCCGTCAAACGAATGACCGAGGGCGCATGGATGGTGACTTTGGCGGAATGCAGCATATGGCCGTTGTGCTCCTCGGCGCGCGCGATGCCTTTGAAAATCATCACGACCGCGCGCCGTTCGGTGCACACGTTGATCGGCTCGTATGAGGCATTGAGGACTAGAACACGTCCATTCATATTGCCCACCGATATTACGCGACGCCCGCGAAGGGTGTCAAAAACAAAAGCCGGAAGGCAGCGACGAGTGACAGGTTGAGACGTGCATTATTTGACACGTCACTTATCACCCTTCTTAAATTTATCCGTCGCTTCGACGAGTGCGCTGATGATGCCGGGTTCGGTGGACGAGTGGCCTGCGTCGGGGACGACTTGGAAGTCGGC
>JBAVPI010000443.1:0-2030 GCA_049692915.1 Pyrinomonadaceae bacterium | reverse complement strand
GGTCGAAGGCGTGAGCCGCGCCGTCACGAGGTCGAGCGTCTGCGCGCCCGCCGTGTTCGTCAGCACGGCGCTGCCGGCAAGGTAGATGCTGCCCGCGCCGTCCACGGCCATGTCGTTCAGGTTGTCGTCCGTGTGTTCCGGGTTGTCGTAGCGTGAGACCCACGCTTCCGTGCCGTCCGGCGTGTACTTGATGACGGCGGTGTCGTCGTTGACGAAGCCTTCGGAGGCCGCGCCGACGTAAGCGTTGCCCACCGCGTCGAGCGCGACGGAGCGACCGCCGTCCCACTTGCCGGGGAAGCCGCGATAGATGCGCGACCAGACGAGCGTGCCCGCGCCGTCGAACTTGACGGTGGCGACATCCGAAGTTGATTGCGAGGTCGCAGTGTAGTAGTTGCCGTCGTAAGACTCGCCGGTCAGGAAGATGTTGCCCGTGGCGTCAATCGCCATGTCGCGCAGGTAGTCGTTGAAGTCTCCGGCCCAGTTTCGACTCCAGACAATCGCGCCCGTGGCCGGTACAAGCTTGACGAGCAGGAAGTCCGAGCCGGTTGCGCCCGGCGTGTTCGTGCCGGAGACGTAGAGATTGCCCGCCGCGTCGAGGGCAATGTTACCCGGCGAGATGTCGCCGGGATTGTTCGGCAGAGGCTGCGGGCCGGGGCTGCCGGAAGGCACGCCGTTGGTCGTCGTGGCCCAGAGTTCATCTCCCGTGGAAGAGTATTTGACGATGACGAACGCCTTCGTCGTCTGGCTGCCGCTTGACGACGTGTAAGCGAAGCCGGAGACGTAAGAGTTGGCGGCGGCGTCAACGGTGACGGCGTTGGCGTAGTCGCCGAGTTGAGCCGTCGAGCGGCGGCTCGCCCATTGCTGGTTGCCGTCCGCGTCGTAACGGACGGTGACGAACTCGTCGTAGAGTCCGCCGCCCGCGCGACTCGTCTGCGAGTGGCCCGCGACGACGAGGCCGGTCGTGTTGCCGGAATCGTCGCGGACGAGCGCGAGCGCTTCACCGCGATCCCAGTGGCCGACGGGGCCGTTGTAATAACGCACCCACTGTTGATTGCCGTTCGTGTCGTACTTGATGGTCACGGCGTCGTACTCGGAACCGGCGAAGCTGCCTTCCCACGAGACGCCCGTAACGTAGGCGTTGCCCTGCGAGTCAACCTTGATGGCGTTGGCCCAGTCCTTGTAGTTGCCGGGGCCTGCGAAGTTGACGGCCCAGAGTTTCTCACCCGTCGGGCTGTACTTGATGGTGGCGATATCGGTGTTGCCGCTCGTCGCGTCGCCGGACGTGGCGGCGACGTAAGTGTTCCCCGCGGAGTCAATGGCGACGAACGGATCGTAGTCGGCCTGATGCTGCGGGCCGTCGTAGAACTTTTGCCACGAGACAGCGCCCGTGCCGGGAACGGGTGTCGGCGTCGGCCCCGGCGGGAGCGGGCCGGAAGCGACGAAGTCCCACGTCTCGTCCTGCGTCAGGGCGGAGAAGATGACCGAGGGCGGGAAGAATTCGTAGCCCGGCTCGGCGGGCCGCACGGTGTATTCACCGCCGCGGCTCAGGTTGTTGAAGAGATAGTTGCCGCCGGAGTCGGTCAGCGTCGTCTTGACGAGTTGACTGTGCAGGAGCAACTCGACGCGTGCATTGGGCAGGAAAATTTCGTTCTGCGGCGAACTCTGCTGGTGGCGGATGCGACCGCTGATGGAGAGCGAACCGTTCGGGTCTTCCCAGATGATGCGAATCGTCGCCGAGCGCGTCGTGTTGCCTGCGTTGTCGCGCGCGACCGCATAGACGTTCCACACGTCGGGCGAGCCGGAGGTGACGGTCGTCGTGTAAGGCGCGTTGAAGTCCGTGCCGAGATCAATGTCAAAGGGCGCGCGGATGAAGTCCACGCGAGCTATCTGGCCGTCGGAGTCGCGAGCGTCGGCGACGATTGTGACGTTCGTGCCGGGCGCGAAAGTCGCGCTGTCGGCGGGAGTCGTGATGTTGATGGTCGGCGCGCCGGGAACGGGCGTCGGCGTCGGAGTCGGCGCGGGTGTCGGCG
>JBAVPI010000442.1:0-10117 GCA_049692915.1 Pyrinomonadaceae bacterium | reverse complement strand
CTCTCTGGCAGGCGGCGTCCTCGGCGCGTATCTCCTGCTGCGCACACCGCCGAACACCTTCGGGCGCATCGCGCCGTTTCTGATTCTCTTCGCCACCCTGCTGATGATCGCGCAGGAGCCGATCTCGAAACGACTCGGCGGCGTGCGTGAAACTCCGTCGCGCGCGTGGTGGGCCGGAGCGATGGTCTTTCAGTTTTTCGTCGGACTCTACGGCGGCTACTTCGGCGCAGGCATAGGCATTCTGATGCTGGCGGCGCTTGCCCTGCTCGGCTTCACGGACATTCACCGGATGAATGCCCTCAAAAATCTCTTCGCGATCTGCATCAACGGCGTCGCTGCCGTTTACTTCATCGCGTCGGGCGCGGTGATCTGGACTGACGTGCTCGTGATGACGTTCGCGGCCCTCGCAGGCGGCTATGCAGGAGCGCGCCTCGCATACAAACTCGGTCGCCGCTTCGTCCGCTTTGTCGTGATTCTCATCGGGTTGCTGATGGGTTTCTCGATGCTTCTCTTCCGTCATTGATTAGGGCGATAATATACTTGACGAATCATCTTCAAAAAGGGATGATGAGTCAGCCGGAGGTGCTGTATGACACTTCCGGTAAGTCACGTTATCCCGCACCTATGCGGTCTGTCGAGCGTCAAGAGGAAAGGTAGAAGGCTAATCATGGCAAGGGTCTTCGTTGACGACAGCGGCAACAGCAACGAGGAACCCGTCATGTACGTGGCCGGGTGGGTTGGTCAGGTTCCCGCGTGGGAAGCCTTTACCGACGATTGGGATGCGACGCTCAAAGCGTCAAACCCGAAGCCGATAAGATACTTCAAACACAGTGAGGCGGTCGGGCTTTTCAAATGCTTCGACGGCTTCACGGATGCCGAGGCGCGCTCAAAGATGCTCGCTCTGGCCGAAGTGATTGCACGGCACGAAGTTTATGGGGTGGCTTACGCAGTTGGTCGTCAGTTTTACCAGCGCATGATTGGTAAGTACGCCGTGACCCTTAGAGGCCGCGCACACAAGATGCTGGAAGACCCCTTCTACATCTGCATGAACAGCCTTATAGGTTATGTAGTCGGGTCGGAATCCGTGGGACACCCCGACGATAAGATTGACTTCATCTTCGACGGGAAACCCGGCAGCGGTCAGGCTAAACGCCTAATCGCCATGTTTGAGACGAGCCGCGACTTTTCGCCAGAACCGGACATACGCCGCCTCTTAGGATCGGCCATCCCGATGAATGATATGGACGTGCTGCCGCTACAGGCGGCAGACCTGCTGGCGGGGCAGATGCGGGTGGTAGTTCGGAATCAGTCGGAAGACCCCGAACCGCTTGGCCTCATACGGCGGCGCAGGTTCGTCTATGCGGGCGTAGTGAGTGAGGAGGCCATACGCCTGACGATTAACTATCACAACGCGGCTATTTCGACTCGCCGACTTTCCACTATCAAGAGGGAGCGAGAAAGGGAGAAGAAGTAATGAAGCAGAAACCGCCTGACGAGTTCGCGGAGTTCGATAAGGTAATGGGTGGGTTATTGTCCGTCCCTTACTCGGAACTTCAACGAAAGCTGGAAGAGGAAAAGCAGGAGAAGGAAAAGCAAAAGGGGCGGGCTACTTCTTCGCCCGCCGCCCCTTCTTCTTCCTCCCGTAAGCAGTGAGTTGGTTAGTGCGACGTAGATTTATCGTCGCTGGGTAGTTTGCCCGTCAGTTCATCATAGGTGAGACGCTTGCCCGCAAGTTGCCCGGTCACTGTATGAAAGCGGTCGGCGTCCCTACCTTTACGCTCGTTGAAGCGGAACACTTGCTCGTCCAAGTAGCGAAACAGATGAAACGGCTCGACAGAAACATACGTTCCTTTAAGACCCCGCTTCAAGAGTGACCAAAAGTTTTCAATGCCGTTCGTGTGAATCTGCCCGTCAACGTACTTTTCCGCATGGTCAATAACTTGGTGAATGTAATCGTTATGAAGGCCGCTATAACCTTTCCAACCATCGGTAAAAAGTTCCGCGCCGTTCTCAACATTGCTTCTTACTTCGTTGTGAAGCGTGAGTTGAGTTGCATCATTGATAACCTTCGCCCGCACCTTGCCGTCGCGCTCAAGAAGTCCCATGACGGCAACCTTGCCCTTGCCGCCCGTACCCGTCACCTTGCGTCCGTGTTCGCTCCTGTGCATGTTGCGCGCAAGGCCGCCGATGTACGTCTCGTCCGCTTCAACTTGGCCGCTCATCTTCTTTTCAAACGTGCCCGTCTGCATCGCAACGCGGATACGGTGAACCATGAACCAAGCGGTCTTTTGGGTGACACCGATAGCGCGGTGAACTTCATAAGAACTGACGCCGTTCTTGCAGTTCGTCACCATCCAGATAGCGGTGAGCCACTTGTCCAGACCGAGGGGCGAGTCTTCAAAGATGCTGCCGACCTTGACGCTGAACTGACGGCGGGGGTGCGCGCTCTTACACTGCCACTTGTTCTGCTTCGCAAGAAACGAAACGTCGTCGCGCCCGCACGTGGGGCAGACGACGCCGTTCGGCCAGCGGCGCGAAGCCAGATAGTTAAGGCAGTTCTCAGGATTCGAGAAGTGAACGATTGCGTCTTGAAGTGTTTTCGGTGTGGCTTGCTTCGTCATAGTGAAGCAAGTTTACTAAATCAGAGTTGATTCGTCAAGTATATTATTACCTTGATTAGGCCGCGACTGCGCCGTCAACGAAACCCGCGTGCGGCGCGCGACATCGTTCGACAATCAGGAAAGCCGAAAGGATTAAGGGAGACATGAACGCCAAACAGCTTGCGGGCGAGCGTGCGGTCGAGTTCGTCGAGGACGGGATGACGCTCGGCCTCGGCACAGGCTCGACCGTCTATTGGACTGTGGAGCGACTGGGAGCGCGCGTGCGTGAGGAAGGCTTGCGCGTGCGCTGCATCCCGACTTCGCGACGCACCGAAGAGCAGGCGCGCGCTTTGAATATCCCGCTCATCACTTTCGACGACGCGCCGGAACTCGACCTGACGATTGACGGCGCGGACGAGATCGGCCCCGGCCTCGCGCTCATCAAGGGGGGCGGCGGCGCGCTCCTGCGCGAGAAACTCGTCGCGTCGGCCTCGCGCCGCCTCATCATCGTCGCCGACGCGAGCAAACGCGTCGCGACGCTCGGTCAATTCCCGCTGCCCGTCGAAGTCATACCCTTCGCGTGGGAGGTCACGGCCCGCCGCGTCTCCGACGCTCGTTGCCGTCCCACGCTGCGGCGCGACGAAGGCGGCGACATTTACGTGACCGACAACGGAAATTTCATCCTCGACTGCGACTGCGGCGAAATCACAGACCCGGCGGGACTCGAACGCGAGTTAAAACTTCTCACAGGCGTCGTCGAGTGCGGCCTCTTCGTCGGCCTCGCAGACCTCGCCATTATCGCGGGCGAAGAAAATATCGAGATGATCGAGGGATAAAGAACGGGTCGGGCAAGCGGCGTCCGACGTTGTGTCCCATGCAAAAAGAGGCGCGGTCGTCAATGACCACGCCTCTCTGCTATTTCACCGGCTCTGCAACTTCACACTCGCGCTCAGTAGGCTCGCGCCTCGCGGTCTGTGCGAAGGTTGTTCGTCACCGAGAAGACACCCGGCACTCCCATCGCCGCGCTGTAAGCGAACCGGCGGTCACCCTCGTTCGCGACGACGCCTTCGAGCGTCACGTGGCCGCGGTTGACGACGATGTGCAGCGAAGGATTGTTGCCCAACGCATAACGGTAGAGGCTCGCCGTGTTGAAGACGCTCCGGTAAGTGCGCGCTCGAATCGAGTCGTCGAAGGTCGAGAGCGGCAGTACCTCGATGTTGTTGACCACACGGCTGACGCCCGCGAGTTTCGCCACGCGTCGCGCAGCTTCGGAGCGCGTCGTCGGTCGCACGACCTGACCGGAGAGCGTGACCGTGCCGCCGTTGATCTGATAAGAGAGATTGTCGAAGACGCCGTAATAGGGCAGCGTCACGAGTTCGTGGCGCACCTGCTTGGCGACGCGTTCGTAATTTCCACTCTCCACCGGCGCTCCCGTCGTAGCCGCCATCGCCGACGAAGCGGTGATGACCAGAATGGTCGCGAGCGCGATAATTTTGTGCTTAAACGTTCTCATTATTTTCTACTCCCCTTTGTCTTTACTTTGCCCGCTTCGAGTTTCATATCATGGCGCGGGGCTTTTCCCTGACCGGCAGCGGACACCTCAAGCTCGTACTCCTCCAACGCCTCGCGCATCCTTCCGAACGACTTGACGACCCGCCCCTGTTCTTCGGCTCTGAGCCGTGACAGCGCGCCGCAGAAGATTTCGGCACGGCGCTTACGGAATCGCTCGACCATGCGCGTGCCCTTCGGCGAAAGCGTCACCAGCACCAGCCTGCGGTCGCTCGGAGACGCGTGCCGCTCGATCAATTCTTTCGCGATGAGACGGTTCGTCAACTGCGTGACCGCGGGCGGTGAAATGTGCAGCGCGGCGGCGAGTTGTCCGGTCGGCACGGGGCCGCGCCGGAGCAGACGGAGCACCTGCGCCTGTGCCAGCGTCAAGTCAAGGTCGGCGAAATGCTGCTGGTGCGAATCCACCACCAGACGCGACATGACCTCGGCGAAGGCGCTCAATAAATCCTCAATTTCCGCTGTCGTCAAACTGCTCATCAAGTCTCCGAACCACTTAATCTTTCTTAATCTTTTAGATGTATTAAGGGCGATGCCGGTTGCATAAAATCATCGCCCGTCCCGCCCGTCGGGGGGTTCTTAAATGATAAGTGTCCCACACGACGGACTACCCGAAAATGCTTGAAAACAACGGTTTATCTCTTAAAAAAGAGCGCGTCTCTTGTTTTGCGATGACAAGAGACGCTCGCTCGTTGTGTGAGCGCGCGGGCGAAGCCGCCCGTTGCGCCGACGATTATTCAGATGCATCGAGCGACCGTTTCATTTGCGGCCACCCTTCCGCCCGCCCTTCTTTGAAGGCGCTTTGTTTTCGGGCTTGCCGTAGCCGCCGCCACCCGGTTTCTCGCCGCCGCCGTGCGTGGCATTGACGGTCGCCCACGCGCGCTTCTCTGCTTCCTGCTCCGACACGCCGCGCTCTTCATAGCTCTCTTCGATGTGCTCGGCCTGCCGCTTCTGCTTGTCCGTGTACTTATCCTTGTCGCCCTTCGGCATGTTCACTCGACCTCCTTGTTAATCGTTAACGCTTTCGATCCCCGCGGTCGCCCTGCCCTGATTTGACCGCCGTCTTGGCATGCTTCTTCACGTCCTGCGACAGAGAGCGGCCCACGTCGTCGCTCTCTTTGAAACGTCCATCTTCGTCTCGCCGCACGTAACGCTTGTCCGTGCCCGTGTCTATCAACTCACGCTTGCTCGCGCTTTTCTTAGCAGCCATGATTTCCCTCCCAGTTTGTTAAGTTCTGCATTCCCAATTCTGTAACTCAACGGCGTGCGTCGCCGCGTGCCTTCGTTTTCCTCAACAGCTTTTTGACCTCTTCGTGCGCGTCGTCGAGCGTCTGTCGCCCGGCCAGCACAGGCTTGAACAGATCGCCTTTGCGCGCCACGCGCCGCAGCACGTTTTTAATCGTGAAGTCGCCCGGCGTGATTTTTCCTCCCTCGACCTCTTTCCATTCGAGCGGAGCGGAAACGCTCGCGCCCGGCTTCGGCCTCACGGAATAAGGGGCGACGACCGACTTGCCCCGCGCGTTCTGCATATGATCGAGATAAATCTGCCCTTGCCTCCGTTTTTTCAGTGCGCGTTCAATCGTCGCGATTTCGTTGTTCTCCCTCGCGATGAGAGTCGCGACGTTGGCGGCGAACTCCGCCGCGCGCTCGTAATCGTAAATCGGCTTGATCGGCACGTAAACGTGGATGCCACGCGAACCGGATGTCTTCGGATAACAGTTCAGGCCGAGACGTGCGAGCGCGTCGCGCACGCGGACGGCGAGCGCGCAGATAGTCTTAAACTCGATGCCCGCGCCGGGGTCGAGGTCGAAGACGATCCAGTCCGGGCGGTCAAGGTTGCGTACGCGCGAGTGCCACGTGTGTCGTTCAATCGCGCCGAGGTTCGCCATGTAGAGGAGCGTCGCCGCGTCGTCGCCGATGATGTAATCAACGGGATGGCCTTCCTCCACGTCGAGCCGCTCCGTGCGCACGAAATCCGGCGCAACGTTCACATCATGCTGGTGAAATGACGGCCCCGCGATGCCTTCGGGGTAGCGTTTCATGATGAGCGGGCGATCCTTCAGATAGGGCAGGATGAATCCCGACACTTCATAGTAGTACCTGACGAGATCGCCCTTCGTGTATCCGTCGTCCGGCCAGTAAACCTTGTCGAGGTTCGTGAGGGGGACGACCGCCGCACGCCCGACGCGGACGCGCATGTCGCCCGCGAGATGTTTCGACTTGAGCGCAACAGCGGCGACGACGGCCTTGCCGCCCTTCGACTCCGTGGTCTCGCCCGCCTTTTTCAAGCGCACGGGCGGCGCGAGCTTTTTCGTTTGCCCTGCGTGCGTCGTCGAACTTTTGCGCGCGCCGTCTCTCGCTCTTTCGTCCTTCAACCAGCGGGCCGCCGCTTCGTCGTCCATTTGCCGCAACTCAAGCCGCCATCCCGTCACGGCGTGCTCGTCCGCCTTCTTCATCAGTAGCCACTGGTCGCCCCGATTTTTCATGCGCACGAGGCTGAACGCCCCGCGCAGCTTGTCGCCTTCGAGTGTGAAATTTATTTTTCCGGCTTCGAGTTGCGCGGTCGCGTCGGCGTCGTCGAGCAGTTTGTACGTGCCCGCGTCCCAGCGCATGTGCTCGCCCGCGCCGTAGTTTCCTTCGGGGATGTACCCCTCGAAAGTCAGGTACTCGACCGGGTGGTCTTCGGTCGGGACGGCCAGACGCTTCTCGACAGGATCGAGCGACGGCCCCCTCGGTACAGACCAAGACTTGAGGACGCCGCCCATCTCCAGTCGAAAGTCGAAATGCAATTTCGAGGCGTGGTGCTCCTGCACGACGAAGCGTCGCCGGTCGAGTTTAGAAATCTTTCCGCGCGGCTCCGGCGTCCGCGTGAAGTCTCTCTTCCGTTGATAGATTTCCAGCCCCACGCTCTCTCCCTTGCCGACGGACGCCAACCTTCCCCGGCGCGTCACGGCTCTATGGCCGATAAGCTTTATAACTTTTTCAACTCCCGTTTCAGTAACGCGAAATCTTCTTTCACCTTCGCGCCCAAATCCTCCCGATAAAATCTGACCGCCGGATGATAGCCGACGAGATAGCGCCTGCCTTCGCGCTCAATGACGCGCCCGCGCGCTTCGTTCACGCTCTTGAGTCCGAGCACGGCTTTGGCGGCCGTCCCGCCGAGCAGCATCACGAGTCGCGGACTAATCAGCGCGAGTTGCTCGAAGAGATAGTTGGCCGTGCACGTCCCCGTCTCGATGCTTTTGGGCGTGCGATTCTTCGGCGGGCGGCACTTGACCGTGTTGGTGATAAAGAAGTCTGCGCGGTCGAGTCCCGTTCCTTCGAGCACGTGATCGAGAAAGCGTCCCGCTGCTCCGACGAATGGATGGCCCGATTCATCCTCTTCGCGGCCCGGAGCCTCTGCGACGATCATGACCTTCGCCGAATATTTGCCGTCACCCGGTACAGCCAATGTACGCGACTCGTGCAGAGGGCAGCGCGTGCAGACGCGTATCTGCGCCGCCAACTCGTCCAACCTGTCTGTCTTTTTCGACTTCCGCACGTCGCCTATCCCGTCCGTTCGTTTTTGTATAAAACGGCCTAGCAATTTGCATGCTATGGCGCTCCGCACGGAGTTCGTCGGGAAGGAAAACGCGACGGCAAGGCGACTTCGTGCGTCGCGACGGATTTGCGCACGTCCGTTTTTTTCTTGCGCTTGAGCACGATACCTGTTTTATAATGCCCGCCGAGTTAACCTCAACTCGCGCCGTTGATGAATCCAGCCACGTCAACCTCGTCGGCGCGACTATTCAAAGTCTCAAACCGGCCCGACTATGCGAATCACCAACGGTAAATATCACAAGCGTTATCTGGAAGGCACATACGTCGCCGACGTGCGGCCCACCATGCGTCGCCTGCGCGAATCGCTCTTCGATTTCCTCACGCCCTACGTCCGCGCCGCGCGTTTTCTCGACCTGTGCGCAGGCTCCGGCGTCGTCGGCATCGAGGCTCTCTCGCGCGGCGCGGCCCACGTCACATTCGTCGAACGCTCGCCGAAAGCCTGCGCCGTCATCGAAGCGAATTTGTCGAGGTGCGACGCGAACATGGAACAGGTGGAAGTGATGACGGAAGACACGCTCAGTTTTCTGCATCGCGAGGCGGAAGTCGGGGGGAAGACGTGGGACGTGGCCTTCTACGATCCGCCCTACAGCACCGACTATACGGACACGCTCGCGCTCTTTGCGGGCGGCGCGGCGCTCCGGCGCAAGGGCGGCGTGCTCGTCGTCGAACATCTTCATTGCAACCGGCTCGGCGACACGCTCGGCGTACTGCATCGCTGGCGCGTCGTCCGTCGCGCCGATTCGTGCCTGAGTTTTTACCAGCGTCGTCGCTGAATTAAATGACGGACGGGAAGGCTTGCGGTTAACGGGGTCGCATCATGCCGAGCTACGAATTCGTCACCGTCTGGCGTTTCAGGACACCGCTCGCTCCCGTCTGGGATTTGATCTCGCGTGCGGGCGACTGGCCTTTGTGGTGGAGGGGCGTCGAGCGTGTCGAGGAGTTGGAGACGGGCGGCGTGGACGGCATCGGCGGCGTCCGTCGTTATACGTGGAAGAGCCGCCTTCCCTACCGACTGAAGTTCGACATGCGCGTCACGCGCGTCGAGCCGATGAACTGCATCGAGGGCGACGCGTTCGGCGAGTTGTCCGGCAGAGGTCGCTGGCAGTTCTCCGAAGATGGGGCTGTGACGCGTGTGCGTTACGATTGGCGGGTCGAGACGACGAAGCCGTGGATGAACCTGCTCTCGCCCGTCGCGCGCCCGCTCTTCGCGTGGAATCATGACGTGGTGATGAACTGGGGCGCAGATGGATTGGCGAAGCGACTCGGCGTCGTGCGGCTCAACGCGCGGGATGAATGAGGGCGAGACTAAAAAGCGCCGGTCGAAATTAAGCGGCGGCTGACGTTCTAATCCTTCCTACTTTTCCCCGCGGCCTTTTTTGTCGCACGTTTCTTCGCGGAGAATTTCGCGCCCGAACTCTTTTTCTCTGTCCCTACAATTTCAGCCGCGTGGCCGGAGACGGCGAACTCGTCCGCGAGTTTCTGCAACAGCCAGAGCGGGCGGCCACGCTCTTCGCGCCCCTTCATCTTGAAGAGACGCCACTCGCCACGCAGTCGCGCGCCGTGGAGTTGAAACCTGAGAGAGCCTCGACGCCAGTTTTCGAGCGCGTCTCCGTCCGTCATTTCAAACGTGCCCGTGTCCCAGCGATAAACCTGCCCCGCCCCGTAAGTGCCTTCGGGCAAATCCCCTACAAAGTTCAGATAAGAGAGGGCGTGGTCAGGCACTTCCACCGCCAGACGTTTCGCCGCCGCGTCGAGCGAAGGCCCCTTCGGGACGGCCCAACTCTTCAGAGTGCCGCCGATCTCCAGACGGAAATCCCAGTGCAAGCGACTCGCGTGATGCTCCTGCACGACGAATTTCGGATGACGCTTCAAAGCCCTCTCCCCTTCACAATTTCGCGCCCGCCCCGTCTGCGCCGCCAGCCGCGCCGTGCAGACGCTCTTCGGCCAGACGATCCGCGGCCATGTATGTCGGCAAATTTTCGGAGCGCGCCGTCCTGAAGACTTTGAGCACGGTGTCGTAAATTTCATCCACCTGTTGATAAGCCCGCTCGCGTTCCCAGTTGAGCAATTCGACGCAGCCGTAGATGACGCCGCCCGCGTTGGCGACGTAGTCCGGCGCGTAGAGTATGCCGCGCTCTTCCAGCGCGTCGCCGTGCCGCGCTTCGAGCAGTTGATTATTCGCGCCGCCGGCGATGATCTCGACGTGAAGGCGCGCGATGGTCTCGTCGTTGACGATGCCGCCAAGCGCGCACGGTGCGAAGATGTCCGCCTCTACGTCGTAAATTTCGTCGTGAGACACGGAGTCTGCGCCGCACTCGTCGGTGACGCGCCCGACGCGCCCGGCGTCAGTG
>JBAVPI010000441.1:0-1584 GCA_049692915.1 Pyrinomonadaceae bacterium | reverse complement strand
GATCAAATCCGCGACTCGAACAGCTATTCGCTCGCGGCCTACGCGCGGCTCGCGGGAGCGCAGGTCGAGCGGCTGCCCTTCGCGGGCGATGAGCCGGAGCTTCTGGCGAGGGCGATAGGCGAAGCGTCGGAGCGTGCGGACGTGCTCGTGCTCTCAGGCGGCGTCTCGATGGGCGTTTACGACTTCACGAAGACGGCGTTGCGTGCGCTCGGCGCGGAAATCTTTTTCGAGCGCGTCGCTCTGCGTCCAGGCAAGCCGACCGTCTTCGCCAGACTTCCGGGCGGGCCGCTCGTCTTCGGTCTGCCCGGCAATCCCGTCTCCGTCTCAGTCACCTTCAATCTGTTCGCGCGGACGGCCTTGCGCGCGATGCAGAATTGCGCGCAAGCGTCGCTTGTCGAAGAGCGCGCGGTGCTCACGCGCGGCGTCAAAGGCGCGCTTGAGAGGACGAGTTATCTGCCCGCCTCGCTCGGCACGAACGACGCGGGCCACTCACTCGCGGAGACACTCAAGTGGGGCGGCTCGTCCGACTTCGTGGCCTTCGCACGCGCGACCGCGCTCGTCATCGTGCCCGCCGGAATCAAGACGATTGAAGCGGGAAGCGTTGTCGGCGTCGTGCGTCTTCCCGGATAAGATTTGCACGCCCGTTATCGTCAAACAAAATCCTTCGCCTCGCACAATCATGCCTCCATCAACGTCAAAGGGCGTCACCGTGTTAACGGCGACGCCCCTGACGCGACGCGAAGGAGTAAGCGTCGTTGCGGACAGTCAAACTCGATCTTACATGCCGGGCATCAACACCGTGTCAACGACGTGGATGACGCCGTTCGACTGATACACGTCGGCAATCGTGACGGTCGAAGTGCCGCCCTTTTCGTCCCTCAAGACGAGCGAGTTGCCCTGCATCATCGCCGTGAGCGTGCCGCCGCTGACGGTCTTGAGCGTGGCCGTGCCGCCGCCCGCCTTGATCGCCTTCGCGATGGCCTTCGAGTCCATCTTGCCAGCGACGACGTGGTACGTCAGAACTTTCGTCAGCGTGGCTTTGTTCTCAGGCTTGAGCAGCGTGTCAACGGTGCCTGCGGGAAGTTTGTCGAACGCGGCGTTGGTCGGCGCGAAGACGGTGAAAGGCCCTTTGCCCTTGAGCGTCTCCACCAGACCGGCGGCCTTGACGGCGGCGACGAGCGTGGTGTGATCCGGCGAATTGACGGCATTGTCAACGATGTCTTTGGTCTTATACATCGGCGCGCCGCCCACGGTCGGATTGCCGGTCTTCATCCCCATCTTGTCGTTCTTCATCCCCATCTGGGCCTGAGCCGACATCGCGGAGATTCCGAGCATCACGACAGCCATTAACGATAAAAAGAATGTCTTTTTCAAGTTTCTTAATCCTCTCTTGGTTTGTTTGATTTCACTTTCAACCGATATACGCGACGCGGGGAGCAAGTGGTTTTCAGAATTCGCGTAAAAAATTTTCCGGCTTGATTGCGTGGCGGCGATAAAGCGTCCGCCGCTTGTCACCACGGGCCGTTTATTGTTTACTCTGCGCCCATGAAGAAGCTTTCACACATGGACGGGGAAGGCCGCGTC
>JBAVPI010000440.1:0-2968 GCA_049692915.1 Pyrinomonadaceae bacterium | reverse complement strand
GAGCAGCGTTACGGAGCACACGACGGAGTTGCTCGACGCGGCCCCTCGACGACGGCGGAAGGACGGGTGAGCGTGGATGCCTGACAATCTGGTCTGGATTCTCTGGACGATTCTCGGCGTGATACTGATCATCGCCGAAGTCTTCACGCCCGGCTTCGTGCTGCTGTGGTTCGGCATCGGCGCACTCTGCGCGGCGCTCGGCGGCTTTCTCGGTCTCGACTACCCGCTTCAGTTCTTCCTCTTCTTCCTCGTCTCGGTCGCACTGACCGCCGCCTCGCGCACGATCTTCGCCAGATTCTTTACGCACAGCGAGCAGCCCGACGGATTCAAGACCGGGGCCGCCAGCCTGCCCGGACAGGTCGGCACGGTCGTCACGTCGAGCCGCGGGTCGCTTAACGAAGGCGCGGTCAAAGTCTTCGGCTCGGTTTGGACGGCATATCCGGCTGAGGGCGAGGAGCCGTTGGAGGCGGGCGACCGCGTCGTCGTCGAACGCCTGCAAGGAGCTTCGATCTACGTCCGCCGCGCGGACACTTTGCCCGAATGGCGGAGTCGCGAATTGCCGGAAGGAAGAGAGGAAGCGTGAACGGGTCGGAAAGGCTGTCTTCACCCGCTCAATCTAAGGATGTTAAGGATGCTCGGTCGTGCTAAGGATGCTCGGTCGTGTCGTCATCCCTGCCGAAGGAGTAGTCCGGGGATTTGGAGACATTCTCGACCGTGATGCGTGTGGAGTCGGGCGAAGCCAGTTCGTCGCCGACGACGCGCGCGAGGACAACGGTGATGTTATCTTCGCCGCCCCGGTCGTTGGCTTCCTGTATGAGATTCTCGCAGGCCAGCCGGAGGTCGCCTTTTGATTCTTTGATGATGCGGAGCATGTCTTCGGCGCGAAGTTTGCCGGAGAGACCGTCGCTACAGAGAAGCAGGATGTCGTCTCGGAAGAGGCGGACGCGGCCCGTCACGGGCAGGAGTTCGGCCTGCGCGCCGAGTGCTTGCAGGATGACGTTGCGGAACATGTGCGTCTCCGCTTCCTGCTCGCTGATCTGCCCCACGTCCACGAGTTGCTGGACGAGCGATTGGTCTTTGGTCGCAAGCTTGATCTCGTCGCCGCGAACGACGTAGCCGCGACTGTCGCCGACCTGCACGAGATGAAGTCCGTCACCCGTGATGGCCGCGCCGGTCAGCGTTGCGCCCATGCCGCTGCAACGCGGGTCGGACTGGCTCTTCATGTGGATGGCGAGATTCGCATATTCCGTGGCGCTGCGCAGGCAATCAATGAGCGGCACATCGGGGCCGCAGGGACTCTCTTCACCCGTCCCCTCGCCGGTCAGCATATTGCGCACCTCGTCCACGGCCATACGACTGGCGACATCGCCCGCGAGCGCCCCGCCCATCCCGTCCGAGACGACGAGCACCAGCCCGTTCCGGCCGATCTCGAAACGACACATCTTGGCGGGCGTCTCTTCGCCTTCGCTCCCCGTCCAAGAGGCGGATGTGGAGAGGTCGAGCACGAGCAGGTTATCCTCGTTGCCCTGACGGACGCGGCCCACGTTGGTTTTAGCGTACAGTTCTACAATCATAAAAGCAGTGATGTGTGACGTTGTGACTAGGTGACGAGCCGGACGGGATTTTAACCCGTCACACGTCACTTGTCACCCATCATCCAATTTTATCGAGCGCCTGATCGAGGTCGGCGATGATGTCGTCCACGTCTTCGAGGCCGACGGAGATGCGCACCATCCCGTCGGTGATGCCGAGTCGCGCGCGCGTTTCCGGCAGGACGGAGGCGTGCGTCATCGTCGCCGGGTGCGAGATCAAAGTTTCGACGCCGCCGAGACTTTCGGCCAGCGTGCAGATGCGCACCGCTTCGAGCACGGTGCGCGCGTTCTCTAAAGTACCCACGTCGAAGGCGACCATTCCGCCGAAGCCGCGCTGCTGCCGCTTCGCCAGATCGTGCTGGCGGTGCGAGACCGAGCCGGGATAGTAAAGCTTCTGTACTTTCGGATGCTCTTCGAGAAAAGCGGCGACGGCTCGACCCGTGGCGTCGTGCTGTTCCATGCGGATGGCGAGCGTCTTCGTCCCGCGCAAAGTGAGCCACGAATCGAAGGGCGAGAGAATCGCGCCGACGCTGTTCTGGATGAAGCCGAGCCACTCCGCGTCCTGCTCGTCGTTCAAGACGACGATGCCGCCGACGCTGTCCGAATGCCCGTTCAGATATTTCGTCGTCGAATGCACGACGATGTCCACGCCGAACTCAAGTGGCCGTTGCAGGTACGGCGACAGGAAAGTGTTGTCGCAGACGACGCGCGCCCCCGCGCGATGCGCGATGTCCGAGACGGCTTGCAAGTCCGTCACCATCATCACGGGATTCGTCGGCGTCTCGACGAAAACCATCTTTGTATTCTCTTTAATCGCCGCCTCGACGTTCGACGTGTCGGTCGTGTCCACGAAGCTGAACTCGATGCCGTAGTTCGCGAGGACGCGGCTGAAGAGGCGGAACGTGCCGCCGTAAGTGTTGTCGGAGACGATGACGTGCTCGCCCGATTTGATGAGCCTCAGCGTCGAATCAATCGCGGCCATCCCCGACGCGAAGGCGTAGCCGAACTTCGCGCCTTCGAGCGCCGCGATGTTCTGCTCAACCGCCGCGCGCGTCGGGTTCTGCGTCCGCGCGTACTCATAGCCTTTATGCTTGCCGAGTCCGTCCTGCGCGTAAGTCGAAGTCTGATAAATCGGAACCGTCACCGCGCCCGTCGTCGGGTCGGGGTCGTTGCCTGCGTGTATGGCCTTTGTCGCGAATCCCATAAATATATTGATTCATTGATTCAATGATTCACCCGCTCATTTGATTACCAAATCAACGAACGGATGAATCAGCCAATCAATCGAAAATCCCCTGACTCATGTAACGCTCCGCTCCGTCGGGAAAGAGCGTCGCGATGCGTTTGCCCGCGCCGAGTCGTGCGGCGAGTTGTCG
>JBAVPI010000439.1:0-7420 GCA_049692915.1 Pyrinomonadaceae bacterium | reverse complement strand
AGGCAGAGTCGCCGCCCGCGCGTGTGAATGCACGCACGCGGTAAGAGTAGGAAGTATTGGACGCGAGACCGGCATCACTGTAGGCGTTTAGGTGCGCGCCCGTCTGCGCAACTTGCTTAAAATTTGTGTGATCGGAGTCCGCGCTCCGCTCGATCTTGAAGCCGTCACTTGTGCCGTCAGTCCATCGGAGATCAATCTCGGAAGTCGACACGGGCTGGGCCGTGAGATTGGCGGGCGCGTCGGGTGGAGGCGGGGGCGGGCTGTCAACAAGTTGAAGCGGGCCGGGCCGCGTTGCGTTAAAGTTTGTCGCGTCCAGTGTACGGAGTAGTTTTTCCCACTCGCGCTGCTGGTTTTCGTCAACAGTCCAATCAACCGAAATCAGGCCGCGTATCCATTCAGGTATCTCCGTCGCACGCAGGATGAGCGGTATCAAGCGCGAGCTTATTCCGTCAGGGTCAAGGCGGCGGAGCATGAGCTGCTCGAATCTAGCGATCCGTTTGCCTGTGAAGTAATCAGGGCTGACGACGCAAACGGCGTGGCGGGACTGTTCGACCGCACGCTCCATCTCCAAAATCAAGTCTTGCCCCGGGACGAAATCCCTCACGTCGAGGCAGACATTGAGACCAGCTTCCCTGAGAGCGGGGTCAAGATGCTCACGAACCCATTTCTGATCGGGATCAACCCAACGATAGCTGATGAATACGTCGTACTTTAAATGCTTTGCTGCGACCATAATGTAAGGCCTGAACTACGGCGTGATAGTTTTGGTGGCTTCCCGGATGGCAAGAATAGCGATGCCTTCGTTGGCCTCGTATGTGCCGGGCACGCCGTCGAGCCGCTCCATTTTGTTCATGCCCGCGTGATGAAGCCCCACCACTTTCCACCCTACCGGCTCGAAGACGGGGCTGCCGGAACTGCCCCCTTCCGTCGGCGTGCGGTAGTGAAGCAATCGTTCGCTGCACGCCAGCAACAAATTATCCTGTAAAGAAAATTCGAGATCGCGCCCGCCCGGATGCCCGATGATATACATGCGTTGCGGCGGCTCTTCCTGCGTGTCCGGCAGCTTGACGGGATTCGACTCGATGGGCAGCGGCTCGGCTTCGGGCGGGTCGCCTTTGAAAGAGAGAAACGTCGCGTCGAATTCGGGAATCGGCGACGACCAGACAATCTCGTCCACCTCGCAGATTTTCTTCAAGACCTGAAAGTTGACCTTCACCTGATCGGGCAAAAGGGCGCGGTCGGAAGTGCGACTGACGACGTGCGCGTTCGTCAGTAGAAGTGTTCCCGTCTTTCCGGCAAAGAAGTCTTCGGCCCTGACGAGCCAGCCCGTGCCGTGCCCTTTGCCGTCAAGACGCTCGACGCGCGCGATTGATTTGCACCTCTCCAACCCGGTCGTGTACCAGAACAACGATTGAGTCCTGTCGGCCCCGAAGACCTTTTCGAGATTGTCGCGCGCGGCCTCACCGGCGCGTGCAATTTCACTCTTCACCCCCTCCGGCTGCACCGTGAGAGATGCGCCCTCTTTGCCGAGCAGTGCGGCGCGCAGGATGGGCAGGATATGCGCGCCGGGAGCTTCGGCGTCGTTGAGTTGCCAGACCTCCGTTAACTGCCGCAAAGTGCTGGCGACCTCGAAGGCGTCCGTGTCTTTGCACGAAGCGTACTCAAGCGCACGCGCCTCGGCCTCTTCGTAACGGCCAAGTGCAATTAACGCCTCAAGCGCGGTGGCAACGTCGAACGAAGGCAATTCAGCGCCCTCGTCTTCGCGCGTCTTGAGAGTTTGCAGAATCGCTTCAGCCAAGCCGGACGGGTCGGGTAAGCCCTGCAAGGCGACGCCGTCGCGCCGCGCACGCGCGAGCAGCGCGACGACGTTGATGCCGTGCCACAACGACTCCACCGGCGCAACGGCGTACACATCGAGATACTGTTTGACGGCGTGCTCAAGATTGACTTGATTGCGCGGACTGCCGGGTCGCGCGCCGATGTACATCTGTTTGTAGATGCGTCCGAGCAGGCCGTGTGCCTCCCTCTGTTCGGAGAGAGGGGCCGGAGGCGAGTCCTGTAGAATGGATGTCAGAACCTGTTCGGGAGCAAAGGCGAGGACGCCCTGTTCGATCAAGGCTTGAGCATACTGACGGCGAACCTGCGCCGTGTTCTGCCCGGAGCGGATGAGCGCTTCTGCCAGCAACGTCATCAAGCGGAAGCGACGTTTTCGTCGCAGCTTTTGCAGCAGTCTTTTGGCCGCCGCTTCAGGGAGCAAGTCAGCTTCCGTGTTGATTCTTTCGATGAGAGCGGCGCAGATTGTTTCCGCGACCGGCCAGTTGAAAGTTTCAAGCGCATCGGACAAAGCCTTCTCGATGACGGCGAAATCGCTCCAAGACATGGACGACCTCCTGCTGAAAATTTCATGCGTCGGCGTGAGATGAAGTGTCGCTTCTCCCCGCCGGCGAGGGCGGGGAGAAGCGTTAACTGTGCTGCTGCCTGCGGATGAAGCCTGACGGCCCCGCCGACTTCAAATCACCCAATCGGCGACGGAATCGTAACTGGCTTTGTCCGACTTGACGGAGATGTGGACGTGGTGGTCGTGCGGGTTCGAGCCGTGATACGCCCTCCAGCCCCAAGCAGGCGCGCCGCCCATCGGCAACGAGTTGGCGATGCGCCGGTTCCAGATGATGTACTTCACGCGCGAATCGCGGTTGGCCCGGATGGCTTCGGCGATGGCGTTGGAGTCGCACCCGTTGGCGGGATCGTTCGTGATGTCCATCGCGGTCACGACGCCGATCCTGCCGTCCGTCACCCACGGGTTATGGTCGGAGGCACGCGTGCGATGCTTTGCGTCGCCGATAGTGCCGTCATTCTCCTTGTTGCGGCGGGGCGCTCTGGCGTTCACCTTCTCGCGCAGAGTCAGCAGACTCTTCGCCACGCGCCAGCTGCCCGCGCCCGCGCCTTCGAGACTGAACGCCTCGACGGCTTCGGCGTCAACGTCCAGATCGTCCGGCTCATCTCCGGCATATTTTGTCCCCTCTTCCTGTGGGATGTCATTGATGTCGCGCGCCTGCGCCTGATTCCCAAGCTGCACCAGTTCCTCCAACGGGTCTTCCGACCCGGCGAGCGCTTCGTCCACGTTGACGGACATGGCACGCTTGGTGACGACGGATGCGAACGTCGGATGACCGCCCTCCACCGATTCCAACCCCTTCGCTTCTTTGAATTCCGCGTTGAGCGCGTCGGCGATACGTTTGCGGTCGGCCCTCGTCAGGTCGGGCGAAGTGCGCACGAGCAGAATCGTCCTGTTAATGGCGGCGGCCACCTGATCGCTCTGGTCCGCAATCGCCTTAAAAGCCTCGTCGCGCGCCTGAATGATCGTCGCCAGCCCCATCCAGTCGTCGCGCTCTGTGCGCGATTCGATGCGAAAGAGCATGTGTGTGACGCCCGTCAGCGGTTCGCTCTCGGCCTGACTAGGGCCGTAGCGCAGGCGGTCTTGCGACACCCAGAACTGATTCCTGTCGAACTTGGATTCATCGGCCAGTATGACGGCGATGTAACCGCCCCGCAGGTCGTTCGCGCCGCCGCCGCCCGCGCTCGTGAAAGCCTGATGGAGTCCGAGATCCATTTCGCCGTTTCCACCGGAGAGCAGGTCTTGGACGCCGGTGGCAATCGGCTGTGCGATGGCGAGCGCCGCCGACAGTTGCGGGACGACCAGCAGGCCCGAAAGGTCGCCCATCACTTTAATCGCCGAGGTCAGATAATTCTTGCCTTCCATCGCGAGCAGCCCGGCGGCAATCTCCACGACTCCGCCGTTGTATGGCATCAGCGTGGTCAGATTGTAATTAAGTTGGATGGAGTGTTCCAGATTGCTGTCGGTAACGCCCTTGAGGTGCATCGGCCCGGCCACGTTGGGTATCTCCACTATTTGCGAACCGAACTGGAATCTAATCAGCGAATGCACGACCGGATACCACGACTTGAACCATGCGCGCTCTTTTTTGAGATACATCTCGGTGAGCCAGAGGCGGAAATAATTCTTTCCGGCCTCCAGCGGCGTCCCTTCCGGCGCGCCGCCCGCCACGTGATTGGCCGGTATCGGAACGTATAGATATTTTTTGGCGTCCTTCTTAACCCATCCGGTAATTGTGTCCCACAATCCCATGATTTTTTTCTCCTTAAGTTTAGCAAGTGAGATAGATGTCGAGGCCGGGGTATCGGAAGATGAGTGAAAGCCTTCCGCGCCGCCCGGCGGTTCAAGTAGCGGATGTCTGAACCACGAGAAGGAGAGGTTCGACGTGAAACGTCTTTGATGAAGGTGAGGCTACCTAAAATCAGACTTCTTTAAGTTAGCGCGAGATAACCTTGCCCGAAAGCGTGCACACTCTATGCCGGTTTGATGAAAGCGTCAAGAAAAAGTGGCCGGTAAATTTTAGTTGACGTGAGATTGCCCGACCATCTCTTTGAATTTAATCGTCCATGATTCATGGATGTCATCACAAAGCTTAAAGCAGCAGCTTACGGAATGCCTTTTTGCGTTGACAGATAGGCGCACAATACCTTATCTGTTAATCTTGATTTACCTCTCCCGGAGGGCAAAGCTTTACGGCGTGGGCGCATCAAATACGCCGGGAATAAACAGATGGACTACACGACAAAAGAACTTTTAAAACGTTACGCCAAACTCGCGCTGGGTCAGCCTTTCGCGCCTGTGCTTTTGAATATCCTCGTCACTTCCGTGTGCGACATGCGCTGCACGCACTGCTTTTTCACGGACGAACTCGACGACCGCCCGCGCAAAAAGTTGCAGATGAAGACGCACGAAATCCAGAAGATTTCGGAGACGCTCGGCGGCAATCTCGGCGTGCTCATCCTTGCGGGCGGCGAGCCGTTCACGCGCAAGGATTTGCCCGAAATCGTCCGCGCCTTTTACGAAAATAATAAGCTCGAATCCGTCTATCTGATGTCGAACGGGCAGATACAGAAGCGCATCATGCCGGACGTGACGCGCATCTTACAAGAGTGCCCGAACCTGAACGTCGCCGTCGCGCTCGGCATCGACGGGCTGAAAAGTCAGCACGAGAAGATTCGTCAAAAGCCCGGCTCGTGGGACATCGCCATTGACACGGCGCGTCAACTCCAGACCATCAAGCGCGAATACCCGCGCCTCGACATCCAGACGTGCACCTGCTTCATGAACACGAATCAGGACACCATCTTCGAGTGGTACGACTTTCTCAAGTACGACCTCAAGCCCGACAAGGTGAACTTTAACTACATTCGTCCGCCCTCAGCCGACCCTGTGGAGTTGGACATAGACCACACGCGCTACGCCAAACTCGCCGCGATGATTGACGACGACTCGCGCCACGCCGCGATTAAAAATAACTATGGCGGCGACGCCGGTTACTTCAAGGCCGCGATTGATATTTACATGCACGGCCTGATCGCGAAGTCGCAGGAGGAACAGAAAGCGCAGATGACCTGCTACGCGGGGACGGCGGGCGGCGTTATCTACGACGAGGGCACGGTCTCTTCGTGCGAGAACCTCGAAGCCGTCGGCAACTTGCGCGACTACGACTGGAACTTTCAGAAGCTCTGGCTTTCGCCCGCGATGAAAGCGCGTCGCCAGAAGGCGCGGGAGGGTTGTTTCTGCACGCACGAGTAGAACAGTTATTACCCGTCGCTCCCCTTCAACCCGAAGCATCTCATCCAGATCAAACGTCTGGAGCGCGAGATGAAGAAGGCGCGCAAGGAACTCGACCGGCAGGAAGAGAAGGCGGACGGATTGGCCGTCAAGGCTTAAAGCGAGGCGACAGGTTGAATCGTCAGCGGGTTTCGATGATGAAAAGAATTAGTGGCGTAGTTTTCTGCATTGCCTTGTTGGTGAATGTCGCTTGCGGGCAGACACGGAAATCCAACAATGGAACGGGTGGGCCGCACGCCCCCGCGCGGGTCGCCGTTTCAACTCCGAAGATTGATGACGACAAACTTAAAGCTCAGGCAGAGGAAGTCAACGCCGCTTTTATCAAAGGAGACTTTGGCAAAGTAGCTGATCTCACATACCAAGAGGTTGTTCATCGTGTGGGCGGACGAGCACAGATGATCGCTTTCCTCGAAAACGGTATGAAAGAAATGAGAGCAGGAGGCTTTGATATTGTTTCCGTGTCTGTAGATGCGCCGAAACAGGTCATCAAAGTTGAGAAACAACTCTTGGCGGTAGTGCCAACAACGATGCGGGTCAAATCTCCGCAAGGCATCTTAGTGGGACGGTCATTCTTAATCGGCGTCTCGGAAAACGATGGGGAAAAGTGGACGTTCGTAGATGGAAGTGCGGGCATAGATAAACGGAAACTACAAATCCTGTTTCCGCTTGCCGCCGACAAATTAGAGTTGCCTCAAGAGAGTGCGCCGGTGCCGGAAGCGACGAAGCCTTAAGTTTAGCGTCTAATTAAACATCAATGTTCAGAGCGCGCGTCCCGAAAATTCTCATCATCTCGTCCGACACCGGCGGCGGCCATCGCTCGGCGGCGGCGGCGATTGTCGCGGGCGTGCAGAAGTTTTGGGAGAGCGATTCTTACGCCGTCCGCACGGTTCGCGCCGTCGAAGAGTCGCATCAACTGACGGACAAGCTCGTGCGGTTTTATAACTGGCTGCTGCGCAACCGGCAGCACTGGATGAAGTATCTCTACTGGTGCGTCAACCGCTTTCGCCCTGAGACGCGCGAATTTTTCCATCGCCGCACGGTCGGCTACATTCAAGACCTCTTCGAGCGCTGGTGCCCGCACGTCGTCGTCAGCGTGCACCCTTTGACGCAGCACGTCCTCGCGCGCGTCCTCAAAGACCTCGGACTTGCAGGCACGATTCCGCTCGTCACCGTCGTCACCGATCCATGCTACGGCTTCTGGAAGGGTTGGGCGTGCGATGACGTGACACTCTATCTCGTCGCGGGTGAAGAGGCGCGGCAACAGTTGATTGACTACGGCGTGCGGCCCGAACGCATCAAGATTTCCGGCATGCCCGTCCACCCGAAATTCGAGATGCCGGACGAGCGAGCGGCGCAGGCGGCGCGCACGGCGCTCGGCCTCGACGCGGAGAAGTTCACCGTCTTCGTCAACGCGGGCTGGATCGGCGGCGGCAACATCCCGGAAATTTTTCGCGAACTCGTGCGCGGCGATCTGAACGTGCAGGCGATTTTCCTCGCGGGCAAAAACGAAGAGCTACGCGCCGAAGCAGAGTCGCTCGCCACGAGCGCCAAGTTCCCGGTCAAGGTCATCGGTTATTCGGAGCACGTCGAGGAGTTGATGCAAGCCGCCAACGTGATGATCTCGAAACTCGGTGGCCTGACGACATTCGAGGCGCTGGCGTGCCGCGTGCCGATCATCGCCGACGCGATCACGCCGCCGATGCCGCAGGAGTCAGGCGCGGCGACGATGCT
>JBAVPI010000438.1:0-4858 GCA_049692915.1 Pyrinomonadaceae bacterium | reverse complement strand
ACCGTGGCAAGACCTTCAGCCAGATTTTCAGCGGCATCATGCTGACGCTCTTCGGCTGGATTCCGGCGCGCATTCAACTGCACGTGCTCGACAAGTGGTATCTGTCGCTCGGCGACATCAAAGACCGCTCCACGACGACCGCGCCGAAGACCGCGCCGGAAGCTTCGCGGCTCTCCGTCAAGGCCGTTACGATGAGGACGGACAAGGCCAACACCACGAAGTCGCTCAATCAGGTGATTGACCAGTCCAACACGGTCGAAGCGGTCGGCAGACTCTTCGAGGCCAGCGGTTACGCGGTCAAACGTTTTCCGCGCGACGCGGACGTGAACCCGATGCAGATCAATCTCGACCTCTACGCGCAGAACGCGACGCAGAAGGTGTTGGCGATTATCAAGACGCAGACCGACACGTCGCAGCCAGCCGACTGGCAGACCGCTTCGAGGCTGGAGACCGCCGCGTGGTTCATCAACAACAACGCGCAGAGCGAAGCACAAGCCGACAGCGCGCGACAGGAGTCTGCGACCGGGGTGGCGCACGCGTGGAATGTGGCCGCGCTGCTGATTCTCGTTGATGTCGGCGAGCACGAGAGTCTTAAACCTTTCGTCGAGCGAGGGGCCATCAAAATAGTTAACATGACACGCGACGACATCAGGGAGATTCTGGCGAAGGGGACTGCGAGCGAGGACGCGTTGGCGGCGGCGACGGGCGACGCAAGGAGTGTGAACGCGGAACTGTCGGCGGAAGCCGCGCGTTTGCTCGCGGGGGTCGGAGACTTCCGCAGCACGCTCGCAGGGTCTGCCGCGCAGTCGAATCCGGTGGAGGTTTAAGATGTGCTTATCCTACGATGAGATTCTCAACAATCTGGCGCTGCCTGACGACATTCGCGACCTCCTCAACCCGTCTCTGCAAAGTCTGGGCTACGATTTGAAAAGCGTCACGGGGCATGACATGACGGGCAAGCCCTACCAGTATTTTCAGGCGGGCAACGGCAACGGCGGCGGCGGGACGCACAAGGCGCGCAACATCATCTTCGTGGAAAATTTGCAGGAGAAGGGCTGCGCGAGCACGGTCATGCCGCTCGGCTTCCTCTTCAACAACCGGACGAACCCGCTGATGATTTTCTCGAAGGGCGAATACGTCCACCCCGCCTATAACGAGATGGCGAAGATGTGGAAGAGCATGGGGCCGGAGGACGTGAAGATTTTCAGCTCGTTCGAGATCGGCTTGATCGAGAGCGTCAGGAACGACCCGCAGGAGTCGAGCCTCAAGGTCAAAGAGTACATGGGGCTGCCCGGCGACTTGCAGGCAGCGCAGCCCGCGCAACCCGCGACGAAGCCTGCGCTGGCAGCGCCCGACGTGGTCAAAGTCTTCGTCAGCTACAGCCACAAGGACGAGCAGTATCTGGGCGAAGATTCCCTGTTCGGCTATTTGTCGGGACTGAAACAGCAGGGCGCGGAGTTCTGGTGGGACGGCGAGATTCCCGTCGGCTCAAAGTGGGACGAGGTGATTAAGGGACGAATCTCCCAGTCTCACATCGCGGTGCTGCTCATCAGCCAGTCTTTTCTCAACTCCGACTACTGTCGCAACGAGGAGGTTCCGAAATTTCTGCTGGAGGCCGAGACGCGCGGGCTGATCGTCTTTCCCGTGATGCTCTCGCCGTGCGCGTGGAATTTGCACGCGTGGCTCAAGGAGCGCCAGTTCATCCCCGCGGGTAAGACAATCGCACAGGATTTCAAGGACGAAGGCGACCGGCTCGGACTCTTCAAAAACATCCTCGATCAACTGCTGGCCCACATCGAAACCATCCGCGGTAAAAACGGCCCGCGCGTCAACGATTGAAGCGTCTCCGTTTTCAATTTCGACGAGCGACACAACGCCCGCATTAAAGCAATTATTTTAGTAGAATGGGTGCGACTTCGAGCGCGAGCCTTCGCCGCGGATGCTTCCGTTGACCACGCGCGAAAGGCACGGATGACGTGAGAAGCCGGGTCACACTCTTTTGACGAGACGCATCACCATCGCCATGCTCCGCTTCGCCCTGCGCGTCTTCTTCAGCCGCGTGGAAGTGAGCGGCGTCGAGCGCGTGCCGCGACGCGGCGGCGCGATCTTCGTCGTCAATCATCCGAACGGTCTGGTTGATCCCGTCTTCCTGCTCTGCCACGCGCCGCGCCGCGTCTCTTTCCTCGCCAAGTCGCCGCTGTTCAAGATTCCCGTCATCGGTTTTTTCGTGCGTAAGATGGAGGCGATTCCCGTCTATCGCCATCAGGACGAGGGCGCGGACGTGTCGCGCAACCGTGATACGTTCGGACAATCGCACGCTCTGCTCAAGAGCGGCGGGACTATCGCCATCTGCCCGGAAGGCGTCTCGCACAGCGAGCCTTCGCTGCGCCCGCTCAAGTCGGGTGCGGCGCGCATCGCGCTCGGCACTGCTTCGACCGGCGAGCGGCTCGATTTGAAGATCGTTCCCGCCGGACTCTACTACACGTCGAAGGCGTCGTTTCGCAGCGGCGCGCTCCTTTACTTCGGCGAGCCGATTACGGTCGAGCCGGTCGCGCTGTGGTCGAACGGCGAGCCGCCGCGCGAGGCCGTGCAGGCGCTCTCCGAACGCATCGCCGACGCTTTGCGCGCACTGACCTTGAACGCCGACGAGCACGAGGCGCTCGCCTTAGTCGCACGCGCGGAGGGCATCTTCTCCGCCGCAGAAGAAGCGGAGGGCGGCGAGTTGACGTTGGAACAGGAACTGCTCCGCCGCCGTCGCTTCGTCGCGGCCTACGCGTTTCACCGCGAGCATTCGCCGCAAAGACTTGAACTGCTGGAGACTCGCCTGCTGCGTTACGAAGAGGAACTGCGACAGGTCGGCATCGAAGACCCGCGCGCGCTCTCGACGGAAACCGTGGCCGAGTACGGTCGCCTGTGGCCGCTTCTCCGGCGCGGACTCGTCTTCCTACTCCTGTTGCCGTTCGCGCTCTTCGGTCTCGTCGTGAACTATCCGGCCTACAAACTCGCGGGCTTCCTCGCCGTCAAGTTCTCGAAGGAGTACGAAGACGTGCTCTCGACCTTCAAACTCGCCGCCGCCATGCTGCTCTTTCCGCTAACGTGGATCGTGCTCGCCGCCGTCGCTTATTCTTACGCGCGCTCGTGGACGCTCGTCGCCGCCTCACTTCTGTGCGCGCCGCTCGCGGGCTACGTCGCGCTCCGCTTCACAGAAGAGTTCGACCGCTTCATCGCAGGCACGCGCGCCTCCCTCTTCTTCGTCACCGAACGACGCTTCTTCAAACAACTCCTCGACGAACGACGCGCTATCCGTCGCGAGATGGTCGAACTCGGCGACGAGGCCGCACGCGCCGACGCGCTCAAGCTCAGCGCATAGCACCCGCCTTTATTTGCGAGCGCCGAGCGCGACTGCGCGCTGGAAGGCGGCATAGACGGCTTTCGAGAGCACGGTGCGCAAGCCCCCCTTTTCCATTTGATAAATCGCTTCGGCTGACGTGCCGCCGGGCGATGTGACCATGTTGCGCAACTCCGCCGGGTGCTTGTGCGTCTCCTGCGCGAACAGCACCGAGCCGAGCATCGTCTGCGTGACGAGTTCCTGCGAGACGTGGCGCGAGAAACCCATGTGCACGCCCGCATCCACGAGCGCCTCCATCATCATAAAAATATAGGTCGGCCCCGTCGCGGAGAGCGCCGTCGCCATGTCTATCATCCGCTCCGTCTCGACGTACATCTCGCGCCCCAGAGCGCCGAGCAGTGCGCGCACCATCCCGTGCTGCGCTTCGGTCACTTGCGCGGTCGCCGTCCACGCGGTCATGCCCCGACCGATTTGCGCGGGCGTGTTCGGCATCGCGCGCACGATGGACGGATGCAGAAGTTCCGCCGCCATCGTTTCAGACTGCGCGCCCGCGACGATGGAGAGGACGAGTTGACCGGGCGCGAGCGCGCCGCGCAGTTCATGCAGGACGCCGCCGAGCCTTTGCGGTTTGACGGCGAGCACGACCACGCCGCCCTCCGCCGCCCGCTTGTCCCCGTTCGCGGTCGTCTCGTCGTCGCCCCCATCTGTTCTGTCGTCGCCTGCGGTCACAGCCTCGCGGTTACTCTCGAAGACGTGTATCGCGTAGCGCTCTCTCAGTTCGTCGCGGCGGTTGGCGCGCGGGTGACTGCCTGCGATCTGAGACGGACGAACGAGTTCGCGACGGAGCAGTCCGGCGATCATCGCCTCGGCCATCACGCCGCAGCCGACGAAAGCGAGCCGCGAGTCGCGCAGAGGGTTGATCTCGTCGCCGGAGACGAGAGGTGACTGTGCCTGTTCCATATTCATAAAGGGTTTTCTTACTTTCACTGCGACGGCGCGTTGCGTCGAACAGGAGCGCGCCGGGATAGACGGGCGCGCGGCCATGCAGTCATCTTAAACGCCGTCGCCCGCGCACGACGCATCCGTCAAGCTTCAAGTCGCGCGAGTTCCTGAAAACGCGCGGCGTCTTCGTGCATGCGCACGTTGTTGAAGAAGACGTAAGAAGTCTTCCCGCGCGGCAGCGTCGTCAACAACTCTTCCAGTTCGCCCGTCTCATACTGGTAGCGCCAACCGCCACGCCCGTGCAGGCGAAAGTATCGTTCCCTCGATGTCGTCACAGTCCGCGCGGCGAACGGGTCAACGACGTGCACGAGGTCGAGTTCGGCGCACAGTTCGCGCACCGTTTTGTCCGTCCACGCAGCGCCGCGCGGCTCCCAGTAGAAGCGCAATTTCTTGCGCTCGACCGACGAGAAAAACTCGCGCATCCGTTTCAAATTCTCAGGCGTCGGCTGGAAGCTCGCCGGGCATTGAAAGAGCACGCGGCTCGCCTTGAGCGCGGCGGCGCAGTCG
>JBAVPI010000437.1:0-1693 GCA_049692915.1 Pyrinomonadaceae bacterium | reverse complement strand
GCGCGTTTCCCGTCCTCAAGTTAAGGCTTGAAAGACGTAGGGCTAAGGCTTGGAAGACGGAGGATCAAGGCGTGGAAGACGCAGGAGTCGGCCCCTCGTCCTTCGAGTGCCGTGCGGTGCGCGTCGCGCGTTCGACGTGGCGTGCGCTCTCCCATGCGGCGAGCGTCGCCGGGTCGTCCCTGAATTTATTGCGCACGATGGCGTCGAGTCGCCTGACGGCGTTCATCCCGCGCTCGATGGTCGAATCAATCGAGACGGTGGCGGAGACGTGCGTCTCACGGTTTGCGTTCTGGCTCCCGACCGCATGCTCGAAGTCGTTAATGGCGGTCTGTAGGTCTGCGAGGAAGGTGACGGGCAGTTCGTGTTTGATGAAGTCGGCTTTGAGCGGCACGGCATCGAGGGCGAAGGCACGCGCCGCCGTCAGCAGCGACGAATCGCTCCCGCTACGTGGCATCCGAAACTTGTTTTCGAGACCGGGATCGTCGAGCGCCATCGCACGCGCCGTCTGCGTGATGGCTTGCAGGTCTTCGTGCAACCCCGCGCGGGCCACGGAGCGCGAGGCGGTCGCGTGCTGCGCAGAACCGACGCCCGAAGACTGCGATGCGGCGGCGCGCGTCAAATCTTCGACAGCCGCGCCGACGACTGCATATTGCTCGCCGCCGAGCGTAGTTGCGGGAAATGAAGCGGCATGCGTCGTGCCGAAATCGCGCACGCGCACGAACATCTCGTACCTACGGGTCTCAAGGTCGTTCATCAATTTTCTCCTTTGAGCATGAGGCTAACGGGTTAGAGTGTTGAGAATTTAGCGAAACAGCGCCGCCCTTGCACGTTAGGCGCGCATTATATACAGATTCCCCTCCCCGTCCAGACTGTTTTTACGCTTCAAGAGACAATTTCACAGCCCCACCCCGGCACATTTCCAGTCCTGCTCCCACTCTCGCACCCCTCAGCGAGTCCTTCAGCGACCCCATACACCCTTTCAACTCCGGCAACATCGTTTTCAACCACGCCATCATCGTTTTCAACCACGGCATCATCGCTTTCAACGCGCCCGACATCCCTTCCCACCTCCCCAACCCTCATTTCAGCCCGCACCGCCCCGGTTTTACCCGCCCGGCGAGCCATTTCACCCGCACCGGCAAAGATTTCACCCCCACCGGCAAGGATTTCACTCGCACCGGCAAGGATTTCACCCGCACTGGCGATGATTTCACCCGCACCGGCACTCAAAACACGCGCACCGGCACTACTTTCGCCCGCACCGCCGGTCAAAACGACCGCTCAGGCAAAGCTCACGCGCGCACCGGCAAAGGTTAACCGCTGCATGGCTCGATTCACGCCTGTATATGAGACTTTGACGCCTTCGGCTTGTAGATTTCGCGCGGGTCGAGGGCTTTGACGAAGAATGACGAGACGAGAACTGTGTCTGTGCAGGTGTGAGTGTCTGGCGGGAGAATAACACATCAATCAAGTAGAAATTTAGAGTAGCGAAAGCCGCACAACGCCCGGCATCACCAGCCGCCCCAAGCCTCTGAAAACTGATGACAGGCCGCGTTGTAGCGGGTCGGGTGCATGCCTTTGTTAGATTACGGCCTTATGAGATAACAGGCTTGCGCGATCTATTCTTTCGTCTAAATAGATAATCCATCGGCCTATTGCCTTTACTGCCATTACAGAAGCCACAGAGTAATTG
>JBAVPI010000436.1:0-5287 GCA_049692915.1 Pyrinomonadaceae bacterium | reverse complement strand
AACCTGCCTCAAGTGTTGTGAAAGACGAGCCAGCCGGGGGATGTTGAAGAGGACGCGCCCGTGGCATTTTGTGCGTTAAGGATTAAGGAGAACGAATTGATGAATGCCACCTGCCGGAAATGCGGCGCGCACGTCTCTGAAGATGAGGCTTTCTGCCCGAAGTGCGGGGCCGTCATGGAGTCCGACATGGCGGCGCGCACCGACGACGCTTCGTGGGAGATTCCAGAAACCTTCATCGGAAAGAAGCCGCCCGTCACAAAGTCAAAGGCCGTGTCACCCGTCGCCGACGCACCGGCGCGGATCACCCCGAAAGCTTCCAGCACGCCGCCCGTGCGCGTCAGGGCGGAAGCTGAGCCGGAGACGCAGACGCAACCGGACGCCACGAACGGCGGCTCGCTGAAGTTCATCATCGGAATCATAGTCGTTCTCATCGTCGGCGCGTTGCTCGTGCTATTCATCTCACGCTCCTGACGCGGCCCGTACATCTTCAACGAAGGGCATCGCGAACCGAGACCCGCGCCGCAAAACGCGCGTAGCGGCGCACGCAATTCATGAGAGATTTTTCAGTCCCTCCTTACTCTTCAACGCCGGCTTCGTCGCCGTCCTCGCCCGTTCGCGCGCGCAGGCGCGACGGTCTGAAGTGGGCCGCCGTCATCGCCGCCGTGCTGGTCGCGCTCCTGCTCGGACTCATCACGCTCTCGGTCATCGGGTACGGAACCGGCCCCGTCGCGCTGCTCATCGGACTCGTCATCGCCGCCCTGCCCGTCCCCTTCTACGTGACGCTCGTGCTGTGGCTTGACCGCTACGAGGCGGAGCCTGCGTGGGCGCTCGCCACGGCTTTTTTCTGGGGCGCGCTCGTGGCGGTTTTCTTCGCGCTCGTCGTCAACTCTTTCGGCGAACTGCTGGTCGAGGGGCTATTCAGTAAGGACGTGGCAAGCTTCTACGGCGTCGTCATCTCCGCGCCGGTCGTCGAGGAGAGCGTCAAGGCTCTCGCGCTCTTCGCGCTCTACTTCTGGATGCGCGACGAGTTCGACGGCGTGCTCGACGGCATTATCTACGCGGCGATGATCGGGCTGGGATTCGCGATGACGGAGAACGTCAAGTACTACGCAGAGGCCGTGGCGGAAGGCGGCGCGTTCGGCACTTTCATCGTGCGCGGTATGTTTTCGCCTTACGCGCACCCGCTGTTTACGAGCATGACGGGCATCGGATTAGGGATCGCGAGCCAGTCGGCGCGGCGCGCGGTCAGGGCGTTCGCTCCGCTCGCCGGATTCGTCCTCGCCGTGTTCCTGCACTGCGCTTGGAACGCCTCGGTCTATTTCAGCCAGCGATTCGACGATGGGCGGTTCGCCATCGTCACATACTTCGTGGTGATGGTTCCCGTCTTCACGTGCGTGCTCGTCGCCGTGCTCTTCGCGTTGCGCCGCGAGGGGCGTATCCTGCGTGAGCATCTGCGTTGCGACCTTGAGATCGGGCTGCTCTCGCCGGACGAATACTCCTGCCTGTGCAGTATCCGCGGGCGGACAGGCGCTTCCTTCCGCGCCCTGACGCGCGGCGGCTTCGCATCATGGCGCATGCGACGGCGACTCCACGGTCTTGCCAGCGAACTCGCTTTCCGCCGTGACCGCCTCGCGCGCGGCATCCTGTCGCGCGACGATTCCGAGGCTCTGCGCGAGGCGACTTACGTCCAGACGATCTACGAATGGCGCGCACGCTTCGACCCCATTGAAACGACCCTGACAAGAGACGCAGGAGCGCGAGAGCATCTGTGAAAATCAAACTTCTCCCCAGCACCATTGACCTGAGCGGGCACGTCGCGCCGGAGCAGCACCTGAGTTGCTTCATCGTGGACGGGTGCGTGGCGATTGACGCCGGGAGCATCGCCATCGCGGCCTCCGCCGACGAGCGCGCGCGCGTGCGCGACATCATCATCACGCACCCGCACCTCGACCACATCGCTACGCTCCCCATCTTCGTTGACGACCTTTACGGCGTCCTTGAGGAACCGATTCGCATCCACGCCACCGCGGAGATTATCGGCCTACTCGAACGCGACATTTTCAACGGCACTCTCTACCCGCCCTTTCACACGTTCAGCAACCGGCGAACGCGCGTCATGGAGTTCGTGCCCTTTCGCACGGGCGAGGAGTTCAGCGTCGCGCACCTACGCTTCACCGCCGTCACCGTCAACCACATCGTCCCCACCGTCGGAATGATTCTCAGCGACGGCAGGAACACCATCGCCTTCAGTTCCGACACTTCCGCCACCGAAGAGTTCTGGCAACTCGTCAATCGCACGCCGCGCGTTGACGCGCTGCTCATCGAAGCCTCGTTCCCCGACGCGCTCGCCAATCTCGCCGAAACGTCCGGCCACATGACGCCCGCGTCGCTCGGCAAAGAACTGTGCAAACTCTCGCACACAGACCTCGACATCCTCGCCGTCCACCTCAAGCCGTCTTACTACGCACGTCTCGTCGAAGAACTCGCCGCGCTCCGCATCCCGCGTCTCAGCGTGATGCAGCCCGGACGCGAATACGCGTGGTGACAGAGCGGCGCGCGGCATGTCACGCCGGATGAAGAAATATTCAGAGTTGGATGTAAAGAAATTGTTGGCAGGACTGTGCGCGCGGAGAAGGGTTATCAATCGCGCCGGAGTGTTGGCAGGACGCGTCTCATTCGACGCACAGGCCGGGCGGGTCTGCCGCGTCCGACGCGCCCGCCAGCAAGCTTTCCATGTGCTGCTTGGCCTTCCACGCGCCCGTGCGTCCCGCCACTTCGACTCCATCCGTCCACGCGCGCAACGCGGCTTCGCGTTCGCCTAGATTAATCAGCGCCGTGCCGAGCATCTGATACGCAGACGTGTAATTCGCGTCGAGCGAGACGACGCGGCGCAGTGCGTCGGCGGCCTCGCGCCAGCGCGTGAGTTTGACATACTCGTTCGCCAGCCCGTACCAGATGATTGCCTCATCGGGCTGCGTTTCCGTCATCGCCAGCAGAACGTCAATTTTTTCCTGCGTCATTAACTATCCCTCTCTTCCCTGTGCGATGACAGGCTAACGCACGTGCTCGAACTCCGTCTCGGTATGTTGGCCTGCGAAGCCTTCGAGCGTGACGCGACTGCTCGGCAGCACTTCGGTGACGCGGAAAGTCCGCTCTGAAGGGTCACGGCCCGGCATCAACTCCGCGCGGAACGTGACGCTCATGCCGGGGCGCGCCCAGCGGTCTTCGCGTCCACGGTTGCGTTGATCGCGAATGGATTTTTTCTCTCCCATTGACCCTCCACGGCGCAATAGTACGGCGGCTCCCAACGTACCGGCTGCCAATCCCGTCAAAGTGCCCAGCCAACGCTTCGTGCGTTTTCTCATAAAACCTCCGCGCCGCAACTGCTCCACACAGACGGCGACGCGCAAGCTTTACTCCGTGCAAAAAGGCTGCGGCTTGCGCGTCGAATAATCGCACCGCTCAGGCGAGGGCACGCGGTCTGGTCTTCGCTCCGTTTAGCACAACGGGTCGAGTTTCTCGCAGATGATGGGCAGTCCACTCAAAGACTTTTCGGCGTTGAGCGGAGTGTAGTGCGCCCATTCTTCCGGCACTTTATCTTCGGCGAAGATGGCCTCGACCGGGCATTCGGGGACGCACGCGTCGCAGTCTATGCAGGTCTCAGGGTTGATCACCAGAATCGCGTCGTCGAGGTGAAAAGCCTCGACCGGACAGACCACCACGCAGTCCGTGTAGCGACAGCCGACACAGGGTTCGCAAACGACGTATGTCATTCAGTTATGCCTCCTCAAAATGTGTATGACGACGGCGGCGCGAGCAGTGCCGGATACTTTCTCCGCAGGTGCGGCTGCGCCGACAATCAGAAATGTTTACTCCGCTCAAAATATAAGCATGAACGGCGGAGATTGCAAAGGAAATTTTTGCCCCGACGTGGCGAGCCTTGAAACAGAGCAAGCTCAAAGGGGCGCGGCGGCGGTCAACGCTTCAAACGCATACGCCGTCCGACCTCTGATTTTCCCTTCCGTCTCTATCCCGGTGCACAAAGCTATGCGCGCAAGGATACGCGTGTCAACGGATGTTCCCGTGCGGCACGACCGAATCTCAATGCGAGACTCGGACGGCTTCATGCGCGGACGATAAGTGGATTCTGCGATGCGGTCAATCAACGCCACGTGCATTGCGGGCACGACGAAAGACCGTAAGCCCGCCTTGGGTTTTTCGGTCTTTCGCTCTCTAAGCTTTCGATGAAAGAGGTTGAGCGTGAAGCGAAGCGCCGGATTGGTTTAACGGTCGGCGCGTCACAAACGTTTTTGAGTGCCGGGGAAAGTTCGCTGTACGAGAGTGAGGGCTGTTACGCCTTGCTCGTCTGCGGTGTCGTTTCGGAGAGCAGCATCTTGAAGGCCTTGGCGGTCTCTTGACGACGCTTCTGCTGAAACTCGTTCACCCATTCGCTGACCGTCGCGACCATATCGCGCGCGGCTTCGGGAGCGGACTTCTTCGGCGTCGCTTCTTCGGCGGCGACGGCCTCTTCACGGCGATGACGTTCGCCTCGTTTGATTACTTTGATAGGGGTCTTCGTGTTCATGATCCTTAATTATTAGTTCTTACCGATGTGATGTTCTCTTAGACGAACCGTGACGCCTAAAAGTTCCCTTTTGTTCGATTCCCGCGTGCCGGTTCGGGCATGCACGCCCATCAAAGCAAAACGAAGGCCACACATCGTGAGATGTGAGTAAGCATGTGCCTGCCAACCGTACTTCAGTGTCGTCGCAATAAAACTTTGACATCTACGCATGTGAGAACACATCTGCGCGAAGTTTGCAGCGGGAAAGTCTGGGAGCGTTTGCAGAGATGCGCGACGCGCGGCCATAGTTGCCTGCCCTTTGCACGCTGCGTCGTTGCCCTCCACACGGTTCGCGCGCAACAGGTGCGAACACTATCGCGCGCGCGTGGCTTCATTGCGTACAGGCTCGCCGCAAGCACACGCTTCTTCGCACAATGCCAAAGCCTTGAACCATCCCGTGCTCTTTGCCAAAGGGACGACGGCGCGCACAGGTGCAGTCTCGTCCGGGCCGACGCTCGACTACGATGCTAAATCGTTGCCGCCAAACGAGCGAGAGGACGCGACCCGACGCGTCGGACGCGGTGCGCCGAGGGCTGGCATGTGCGTTGCACTTCAGGCTTGGCGTCATGCGCCTGAGCGAAATCATCACAATCTATCTGGCTGCGGCTGCTCCTTTCGGAGTCGCTTACTTTCTGCGTCGGCAGACGTTGCGCGCGCCGCGTC
>JBAVPI010000435.1:0-2550 GCA_049692915.1 Pyrinomonadaceae bacterium | reverse complement strand
GATGGAGGTGGCCGCGCGCCACCGCTTGCCCGTCGTCGAAGACGCGGCACAGGCCATCGGCGCAACGGACGGCGGGCGTCAGGCAGGCTCTCTGGGCGTCGTCGGCTGCTTCAGTTTTTACCCGACGAAGAACCTCGGCGCGGCGGGCGACGCCGGGATGCTCACAACAAACGACGAGGCTCTGGCGGAACGTCTCGGCACTTTGCGCGTCCACGGCGGCGCGACCGAGTATCACCACAGGGAGGTCGGCATCAACAGCCGCCTCGACACGCTGCAAGCCGCCGTCCTCCGCGTGAAACTCCCGCACCTTGATGATTGGTCACAGGCCCGTCGCGACCGCGCGGCGATTTACGACCGCCTCTTCGCGGAAGCAGGATTGACGGGCGAAGTGACCACGCCGCACACGCGCCCCGACGCGCTGCACATCTTTCACCAGTACGTCATCCGCGTCTCAGCCGCGCGCCGCGACGCGCTCATGGCCCACCTCAGAGAGCACAACGTCGGCACGAAGATTTACTATCCCGTGCCGCTTCACTTGCAGGAGTGTTTCAAGTACCTCGGCTACGCCGTAGGCGACTTCCCCGCCGCCGAACTCGCCGCACGCGAAACGCTCGCGCTCCCCATCTATCCCGAACTGACGGCGGAGGGACAGGCTTACGTCGTCGAAACCGTCGCACGCTTCTTCGCCTGACTCCTTGAGTGAGCCGCGCCACGCCGTCGGGTTGATGGAAGAATCGCGGGGCCGCACGAGCGTTCTGCTCAGTGGTTGAGATAATCAAAGCACCAATCGCCCACCGCCGGGTCGTCCGCTTCAGACAGAGAGGTTTCCTGCGCTTCGACGCCCGCGCGTCTGAGGACGGAAATTTGCCGGAGCGTAATCTCTTTCGGCGACAGCGACAGCATGTCGAGCGGCGACCAGTTGAGCCGCACGCCCACGACGCGTTCACGCGAGCGCCAGACGCGCGACGCCGAGAACAACGTGGCGAAGAGCGGCGAGTCCATCGCCGTCAAACTAATCAGCGCGTCATGCGGCTCGCCGTCGGGCGGGAGCAGGATGACGCGCTTTTGTTCCGTGCCGTTCGAGAGAAGGAAGGTCGCGGTAAGTCGTCCCGGCTTGCCGACGCCGTAGAGGGGCGTCCGTGTTGCCGCCAGACGCAGCATGAACAGGTCGGAGACGCGTGCATCCCTAGCGCGTGCATCCATAGCGCGCGCATCGGCGGCGCGTTCGTCCGTGAACTTCACTTCAAGCGAACCCGGCGCGTTGTCGGCGGTTGGCGCGAATTTGGCGTCGCCGTCCATCAACGGCTGTTCAAGCCACGCGCCCGGATTTTGTGCGCGACGTAGTAGAAAAAAGGCGGCGCGCGGCCTGTCGGCCAGTTCGTAATTTTCAAGCAGGTAGCGAAAGATACGCGGCGTCCGCGTCAAATTCTCGACCTCGTCAACGGGCCAGTCCTTCGTCATCAAGAGCACGGGCGTGTCCGGCAACATCCGCAGGCGCTCGACCGTCGCGTCCTCCAACGCGGGCGAAGTTGCCGCATAACTCTGCACGGTGTAGGCCGGACTGGGCTTGCGCGAAATGAGATTGACGAGCGAGGCGTGCGGCCAGACGTAAAGCGCGGGCGCGTCGAGTTGTCTGGCAAACGCCGCGGCCTCTCTCATGTTCCGGTCTTCGACGATGACGAAGGCGCGACTCGGTTCAAGATTGCGCGCCGCTATGCCGCGCTGCCACGCGCCGGTGGGCGCAGCCAGTCCGAACGGTGATAAGAGGACGAGCGGAAGCGCGGCCAGCCATGCGAGGCGCGCGAGTTTCTTTTCGCCGCGTGCGCGGAGGTAGCAGGGGAAGAACGCGCCCGCCATGAACAGCGCAGGGGCGAGCGCCAACTGAATCGCGCCCGCGTTCGATCTCGTCAAACCGTAGCGGAGCCAGACGAGCGCGAAGCACAATCCCGCGAGCAGCGCGAGGCTTCCGCCCGATCCCGCCGCGTCCTGACGCTCATTCTCTCGAACGTGTCGCCGCGCCAGCCACAGCCCCGCGCACATGACGACTCCAGCCAGTGCGAGATAGAGGAAGTCCCGCGTCGTGCCGCCCGCCGCCATCACGTGAGAGTAGCCCGCGACGATGCGCCACGAGTCCGGTAAATAATTTTTCCAGCCCGGCACAACCGCGCAGACGATGACGAAGATGACGCCGCCAAGCGTCATGATCGCAGCCCTGTAGAGCGCGTTGCGACGCAACGCAGGCAAAGTCGAAGCGGGCAAAGTCGAAGTGGATAAAGTCGAAGCGGGCAAACTATCCCTGCACGGCGCTGGTGCTTCCCCGCCGCGCCGCAGCCTTAACGTGCAGGCCACGGCGACCCCGACCGTCAAGGCGAGCGCGAGCAGCGTCATCACTCCCACGTCGAACGCGTAGAGCAGCATGAGCGGCCCGCCGAATCCCCACACGACCCAACTCATCAAGGGCAGCCTGCGTCTTGCGGTGTCCACGGACTCGCGCGTCGCGGAAGACGGGCGCGCGACGAGCAGTCTCCCGGCGAGCGCGACGAGCCATAG
>JBAVPI010000434.1:0-2174 GCA_049692915.1 Pyrinomonadaceae bacterium | reverse complement strand
CACTTATACTGAGCCGCCCGACGGCAGCTTGGAGAGATCAAACTAACGTGCCGACTAGAGAACTCCGAGCACGCTGCCAAGCACGGTTAAGACGGCCTGTGTGATAGTTTCGGGCTGTCCGTTCGGCATCCAGCCGCCCGTCGTTGTCTGCTCTTGTACGCTTGCCGGTTGTGTTAGTGGTACGGACGAGCCATTTTGCATCTCGCCCGCGTAGGCGGAACAAGCTAAGGCCAAGACCAAAGCCGATACGCTGATAGTTTTACGCATCATTTTTCCTCTCGCTTTGTTAAAGGTTTACCGGAGTTGCCGCCGTATCTTTATGAATCACGGCGGTTTATTTGTGTATGCCATAAAATGGTAAGCATACAGAAAGGCGTCCTCACATGAATTTAGCAGATGAACGTCTCAAGGAACTAGATAACCCAACGCTGACCACGAACGAGCGCATCTTGCTCCGTTGTGGAATATGTGCTGACCTTGCACACAAAGGACGATATGAGGCTGCACGCGAGGCTCTAGGCGAACTCTGGCAGGGCGTTGGGCAACGTCCAGAGGTAAAAAGGCTGCCGCCCGTGACAGCCGCCGAAGTCTTGCTTCAATGCGGCGTACTTACGGGCTGGCTCGGTAGTGCTCGGAACGTCTCAGGGGCACAGGAGCAAGCCAAAGACCTACTCTCAGAAGCCCTCCGTAAGTTCCAGTCGCAAGGCCGATACAAAAAGGTGTCCGAGGTTCAGTATGAACTCGGTATCTGCTATTGGCGACTTGGCGCTTTCGACAATGCCCGCGTCGTGATGAGTGAGGCGCTAAGGCAGCTTAAAGAATCGGACGTAGAGTTGAAGGCTAAAATCCTCATCAGGCGCACGCTAGTTGAGATAAGTGAGAACCGCTATTACGAAGCCTTGAACATTCTGAAAGAGGCAGAGCCGATCTTCGATGCGGCGGGCGACGCGCTCAAAGGCAGGTGGCACGGTCAAAAGGGCTTGGTGCTTAGAAGGCTCGCCACAGCAGAGGGGCGGGCAGATAACTTTGACAAGGCTATCATCGAATACACCGCCGCGATTTATCACTATGAGCAGGCAAAGCACGAAAGATACTGCGCGTTAAATCTCAACAATCTAGCTTTTCTACTCCACAAACTCGGAAGGTACAGGGAGGCTCACGAACACCTCGACCGAGCGCAGAGGATATACACGCGGCTTAATGACGCTGGTAATCTCGTACAAGTCAAAGAAACACGCGCCCGTGTCTTTATCGCCGAAGAAAAGTACAGGGAAGCTAATCGCATCATAGCAGACGCAATTCAGACCTTTGAGAAAGGCGGCGAGGCTGCTTTGTTCGCCGATGCTTTGACTGTGCAAGGTGTGGCGTGGGCGCGTCTCGGAGTTTATGAAAGTTCAATTCACATTCTACGCCGTGCTGTGAGCGTAGCCGAACAGTCGGGCGCGTCAGTCAACGCGGGGCTGGCAGCTTTAACTCTCATAGAGGAACATGGCGCAAAGCGTCTCAGTCAGACGGAGATTTATAATCTCTACCGGCGAGCCGATGAACTTCTAAAAAGCACACAAGATGCCGAAGATATGGCGAGGCTGAGAGCGTGTGCCCGCATCACTCTGAGAAGGCTGTCGGGTGCACGCATCCACGATAAAAACTTTACGCTACAGGGCGCGGTTCACGACTACGAGGCGAAGTTTATCGAGCAGGCTTTAGAAGAATCCGAGGGGAGCGTGACGCGGGCGGCGAAGCTGCTAGGCATCCGGTATCAATCGCTTGCCTTGCTGCTCAAGCAGAGACATAAGAGATTATTGCCGAAGAGGACGCCCGTAAAGAGGCGGTTGCGTAGTATCATCAAAAAGAAGTAACGCGGGCATTGCACCAATGGAATTTTTGTGCAGCCCGCCTAATTTTTGTGCAGGATGTTAATTTTGTGCAAAGCCCCTCAGACCATCAACAAACGCGACTGGGTAAAGCTACATATCATGTGCGGCTGCAAGACGAACATCATCACGGCGGTTGAAATCACGCACGCGCACGCGGGCGATTCTCCACAGTTCGCGCCCTTAGTTGAAACGACTTCTGAGAACTTCGTCATGCAGAGCGTGTGCGCCGATAAAGCCTACTCGTCTGAAAAGAACATGCAACTCGTCTTAGTGAAACAGGCCATGCCGTACATCGCC
>JBAVPI010000433.1:0-4250 GCA_049692915.1 Pyrinomonadaceae bacterium | reverse complement strand
CCGTCTCGGTGGCGCGCACGAACAATTTCGGCCCGGCGTTCTGGTGGCTTGCGCCGCCCGCGGTCGGGGCCTTCGTCGCCCTGCTGGTGGCCCGCGCTTTTCGCCCGCAGGAGGTGGCCGCGCCGCCGTCGCCCGTCGTGCAGAACGTCCCGCCCGTCTTTTGGACTTACGTCGCCGCCGCAGGACTGCTCGCCTGCGGGTTCATAGACTTTCCGCTCCTCGCCTATCACCTGCAAAAAACTTCGCTCGCCGCGCCCGCCACGATCCCTCTGCTCTACGCGGGCGGGATGGGCGTCGTCGGGTTGGCGGCCTTGATCTGCGGGCGTTTGTTCGACCGCTACGGCATCGTGGTGCTCGCCTTCGGGATTCTTCTTTCGATGCTGGCGCTGCCGCTCGGATTCCTCGGCGGGCCGGTCGGCGTGGTGGCAGGCGTCGCTTGCTGGGCGACGGGGTTGGGGGCGCAGGATGCGACCTTGCGCTCAGGCATCGCGCAGGTCGTTTCGATGAACAAGAGGGGAAGCGCCTTCGGTAGCTTCAACGCCGTCTATGGCGTGATGTGGTTTCTCGGCAGCGTCGTTATGGGACTGCTCTACGACCGCTCGGTGCTGGCGCTGGTGGTCTTCGGCGTCGCGGCGCAGTTGGCGGCGGCGTTGATGTTCTTCCGCCTGCGCCGACCACTGGCGTTCGCGTCGGCGTCGCACAGGGGTTAGACGACCGCTTCAACTGATGCGAAGGCTTCACTGAATTGTGTCGCGGGTGTTGCCTCTGAACTGGACACCCCGTAAGCTCTTGTGCTAGTCTCTCTTACGTTAACAAGCGGACACGATATTGTTCGCTTGTTTTTCTTTTTCAGGACGTTCTTTCGGCGCTCCGCATCAAGGATGCGAAAGCCCCCACTCCGGCTGACAAAAGTCAAACTCCTAGAGCCGGAGGTCGAGCAAGGGTCAGAGTTCCCAAGCCACACTCGCGCGCCGCCGGAAGACTTAACACGGGAGGAGAACCCAAGGAATGACGAAACCCCTACTGGGGGGGAGTGCGATTGCCATCGTGCTTCTCTCAGCTTCTTTGACATTTACAGCACAAACTTCGGTTGCCGAACCCCTCGCTTTCAACCCGCAGAATCAACACGCGCAACAGAAGAACGATTTTGTGGCCGAAGTAGTCTCAAGCGAGAGTGCCGCGCCCGCAAATTCGACGACCATCGCGAAAGCCAACGGCCTATCCGTCGAAGCGAGAGAATCAGGGCCGACGCAGTCTTTCGTCGCGACGGCTTACTGTTTACGCGGGAGGATGGCGAACGGCAGTAATGTCGCCAAGGGCTTCATCGCCGCAGACCGCCATGTGTTGCCGATAGGCACGCGTGTCCGGCTCGAAGCCGGAAACTATAGCGGCGAGTACGTCGTCGCCGACACGGGCGGCGCGGTGCGCGGGCGCAAAATTGACATCTGGGTGCCGAGTACGGGCGAGGCCATGCGTTTCGGTCGCCGCGCGATCAAACTCACGGTGCTCACACGCGTCAGGCCCGCAAAGGCGACACGCGCTCGCTGACAACTGAATAGAAAAAAAACGCTTCGCGGAAATTTATTCCGGAGCAGGCAAAGGGCCGCTGTCTTCAAAAGGCAGTGGCCTTCGTCGTTTATAGATGTGAAGAAAGCATGCCCGGTGAAGCGCGTCAGGCGTCGCAGCCGACCCTCCCGGCGACACGAAGAGTGAAAAAATGCGGCGGCTCTCGATTAACGTTGCGGGTGAACAGGCGGCGTGATTAAGATGTGACGTTGCTTTCGTACCCTACAGAAAATTGAATAGACCGAGCGCGCCGCGCGTCTCAACGTGTCGGGCATCATGTCAACGTGTCGCCCAGCACGTCCCGTACGCACGCAGATGACCGACGAAAATTTGTGCATCGCCAATGAAGCAAAACAGCCAAAACTCAAACATCCCGCAGCCAGCGCCGCTCGTCGAAGTTCGTCGCGGCGCGATCACCGAATCGCGTCACCGTGGACACGTCGTCGCGGTTGACGGCGACGGGCAGATCGTCGCGCGGTTGGGTGCGCCCGAAACCGTCACCTTCCTGCGCTCGTCCGCCAAGCCTTTTCAGTCGCTCCCGCTCGTCGCTTCCGGCGCGGCTGACCGCTTCGGCTTCACGGACAGAGAGGTCGCCATCGCCTGCGGCTCGCACAGCGGGGAAGCGTTGCACGTCGAAACCGTGGCGGGGATGCTCAAAAAGATCGGCATGGACGAAAGCGCGCTGAAGTGCGGCGTTCACGAACCGTTCGGACGCGAGCCTGCGCGGATTTTGCGCGAACGCGGCGAGTCGCCCAACGTCCTGCAAAACAATTGTTCGGGCAAGCACGCGGGGATGCTCGCGCTCGCGCTGCATCTCGGAGCGTCCACGGAAACCTACGACCAGCCCGCCAATCCCGTCCAACTCTCCATCGCGCGCATCGTCGAGCAATTCTCCGGCTTTCCAATCGAAGACATCGCCGTCGGGGTGGACGGCTGTGGCGTGCCCGTCTTCGGCCTGACGGTGCGCGCGATGGCGCTCATGTATGCGCGTCTGGTCGCGACGCCCGCCGGTTTTAGTGGAGAAATCAGAAGCGGTTGCGCGCGGCTCGTGGCGGCGATGGGGGCGCACCCGGAGTTGGTCGGCGGCACGACGGAGCGATTTGATACGGAAGTCATGCGCGCCACGGGCGGACGCGTCCTCTCGAAAGTCGGAGCGGAAGGCGTCTATACTGCGGGCGTGCTGCCGTGCGCGGAGTGGCCGACGGGATTGGGCCTCGCTTTCAAGGTCGAAGACGGAGAAGACCGGCGCGCACGCCCGACCGTCGCCATCGAATCTTTGCGTCAACTGGGCGTTTTGCATGGCAAAGCACTCGCCGCCCTCGCGCCCTACGCACAATTTACGATTCGCAATCACCGTGGCGACGAAGTGGGCGAAGTCCGCGCGTCGTTCGACTTGGAGCGCCCTCAGGCGGCAGATTCAGAAACGGGGCGCATCTCTGTGTTAGCAGATAAAGCTTCCGAAGGGTGAACTGTTTTCAGACAAGTGTTCGCATGGAAAGTATTAAATGAAGACGGAATTAAAGCTTGTCATGTTAATCAAGAGGCAGGCTTAATGACTTGGGCGACGGATAAAGTAGGCGGTTTTTCTAGGCTTTGAGTTAAAGCTGATTCAGATCAGTCGAGCCGGAAATTTACTGGCACACTCATTGCAAAAAGCCATTACAGAAAATAATTGAACGGTTAATAAATATCGGGTCAGGCTCGGAGGCGGCTAGTGAGCGAAAACTTTGGGGGAGGTTTTCTTTCACTTCAAGCTGGCGGCACTCTTCGGGGGAACGGGTGTTGACGGCGGAGCGGTCGAAGGGCAATCGGTTAGCGGGTCGCTGGTTCGTTCTGTGGGGTTTGGGGGAATCCTACGGTTAGACCAGCGGCCCGCATCCTTTTTGGCCGGGACTTTTACCGGGCCGATTATTCGGAATAATTAAAGCGCCGTGAGTTTCAAACTCGCGGCGCTTTTTAAGTTTTAGCAGTGCGCTTATTTCTCGTCGCTTCCGAGTAGATTCGACGGATTGATTCGCGGGTTAACTTCTTCAAGATTGAGTCGCAACATGCCACCCGCATCACTGTAAGCTTCCTGTGCGCCGTTTCTGGAGCGCCTGTACATGAAGACCGCGCCGCCCAGAACGCCGCCCAGTCCCAGACATAAAAGGATCGCCGCGCCGGTCGTGAGCAGCGATGTTAAAATCACGTTGCCCATCGTCGAGGTGTACTCTCTCGTGGCGATTTCGGCGGCGTGCGGATTTCTGCCCAGCCAGCGCACGTCCTTCTCATACTTCACTTCTGAAATCAGTTTTTCGGCGGCGGCGGCGTCAGGCGCGTCGAAGACGAAGACGCCGTAGTTGCCGATGCGCTTGTAGCTGGACGGAGTGGGCTGTCCCGCGTCTTTGAGTTGCGCGATGCGTTCGCCGACGCGCGCGTCGCTATCGCTGGCGTATTGCGGCGTGGTGAATTCAAAGATGACGAGGCGTCCCTGCGCGTACTGAGCCGTCACGGACTCCGTTCCGCCCTCGAAAGAGACGGCGTCGAAGACGGGCCGCTCGCCGGTCGCGCGCAGCAGGGCGGGCATGCTCCGCGCATAGACGGCAGACTTGTACACACTCTCCCAATCGGGGAGGTGCATGACGATGACCGCAGGCCCGTCTTCCGCCGCCTCGGACGCGACGCTGGCACGCGCGGGCGACGGC
>JBAVPI010000432.1:0-1616 GCA_049692915.1 Pyrinomonadaceae bacterium | reverse complement strand
CTGTTATACATATCATCCTCGTCGGTTTCATAGTAATTACCCTTATCATCGTTATCATCATCCTCGTCATCATCATTCTCGTCATCATAATCATACTCATCGGGGGCCTCGTTAAATGTCTGAAAAGAATAAACTACGCCTAAATCGAGCGTTTCCAGATTGGTTAAGTTCCAGAGTTCGGGAGGCAGTGTTTGAAATTGATTGCTTGCTATGTATAACCTTGTCAGCTTAGTTAACTGATTTATCTCAGCGGGTAACGTTGTTAGTAAATTACCATTTAGGTTTAGTGCTTGTAGGTTATGTAGCAGGCATATTTCGGGAGGTAATTCAGAGAGTTTTAAGTAAGAATAGTCCACCTCAAGTAAGTTGTATTCTTTATCGAATCTTGTAGCTCGGGGCTTAACTCTGAGTCTTAGAGCTATATCGATGAGGAGAGTTTGATCAGTACGCTTTTTAGTCATGTTCGTCTTGTGTCCGTGAATAATTATGCGTTAACCCTATCTCCCATTTTACTAAACTAATAACCTCCAAAGCGCATTATATAACCCAAGTTGCGAGTTATTGAATGAACGCTTTATCAATTTGATAGGCGAATAAAAACAGCGTGACCTTCAAGATAAAGCCGGCCAGAGTCGTCGCATGAATCTTCTTCGGAAACAGCTTCGCGATTTCACCAAAGACCGTTTCTGTCCGACGGCGCAGCCACTGTTTGTAATCGTGCAGAGCCGGAGCATCCCGGCGCTTGGAGTTTCGTTTGCGTCCGACCAGCAAGCCGATCTGTTCCTGCTCCGAGAACTCATCTTCCCACTCATAGAACGGATAAGCGGCGTCCACCGCCACCTCTGCTCCGGCTGGCAGGGCAAAGGGCAAGTGCGCCAGTCCCGAGACATCCGAGAGGCTGCCCGGCAAGATGCAGAACTCGACGGGAACGCCTTCGACCGTGACCATGACTTGCACCCTCACGCCGTAAAAGTAGCGCCGTTTGCTTGCCATGTAGCCGCGGCAGGCTCGCTCCTGAGTGAGCCGACAGCGCGAAATGCGAATGTTGTCACACACTGCGAGGGGGAAAGAATCCAAAGCATAACGACTCTCGGTGTTCAGTTCTTTGAACGTCAAGCCAAGTTGGTGAAAACAATCTCGGCCAACTCATTGAGTTTCGTCAGACGGCGCGATAAGCGCGAGCGGCTAAGCATGCGGGGCATCATCCCCGAAGAGTGCAAAAACGAGCGACTGTGCTCGAAATTACCGCCAAACCAGAGCATCGCACAGAGCGCAGTCGTCACGACTTCCGCATCACTGATTTCGCATCTCCGGTCTTCACGGTGCTGCATGGCCTTGAGCAGATCGTCAACCAAACAGTATATTGCAATGGTACGGTCGTACATCGTGTCCTCTCCTTGAGACTTTTGTGTCGCAACAAAATCTTAGGAGAGGACATTCTTTTGTTCAAAGAGCTATCAAGCCATGACTAGCAACTTGGGTTATTTATTTGATACACCCGGTAGGGCTCGAACCTACGACCTTCTGATTCGAAGTCAGACGCTCTATCCAACTGAGCTACGGGTGCGCGGCCCGCTTTGGGGCGGGCGTGGAAGAATAGCACATGCGGTATTTGG
>JBAVPI010000431.1:0-3644 GCA_049692915.1 Pyrinomonadaceae bacterium | reverse complement strand
GCCCACAACTCCGCGCGACCGGCGGCGTCGAAGATGCGCGCCGCGCCCTCTCGCTCTTCGCCCAACTGTCGCCCGCGATGCGCGCTCGGCAGCAGGTCGAAAGTCTCCGCGACCTCCTCGATAATCTGGCGGCTGATCGTTTCCGCTCCGGCGGCGAAGCCCGCGAGCAGCGCGTTGTCGCAGAGATTGTTGATCTGGCGCGGGATGCCTTCGGAGCAGCGGAAGACGTAATCAATCGCCGACGGCGAGAAGATGTCCGTCCGCTCCGCGCCCGCCGCGAGCAGGCGCGAAGTGATGTAGCGCTCGGTCTCTTCGATATTCGGCAACTGCCTGATCTCGCACCTGAGCGCGACGCGCTGCTTGAGTTGCCGCAAGTCCGGGTTGTTCAAAACGGCGCGCAGTTCGGGCTGTCCCGTCAGGATGATTTGCAACTGCTTGGCGGAATCCGACTCGAAGTTCGAGAGCAGGCGAATCTCTTCGAGGACGGCGGGCGAAAGGCCATGCGCCTCGTCAATGATGAGCACGGTGCGCAGGCCGCGCGCATGGCGCGACTCAAGCACGTCGCCGAGTTTCAGAAGCAACTCCGACTTGTTCTCCCAGTCGGGCACGTCGAGCAGCTTCGGCGAAGAGAGATGCTGGTAAAATTCCCCGACCGTCATCCGCGGGTTGAAGATGTAGGCGACGAGCACAGTGCGGTCGAGCCGCTGCATCATCCAGCGCAGAATGGTGGTCTTCCCCGTTCCCACTTCGCCCGTGACGACGATCAGCCCCTTGCCGCTCTCGATGCCGTAGTGCAGATTCGCCATCGCCTCCGTGTGCGACGGCGTGAAATAGATGAAGCGCGGATCGGGCGTCAGCGCGAACGGCAATTCTTTCAACCCGTAGAATTCTTTGTACACTCAACCTCCAGTTGATTCGTTGATTCAACGTCTCATCAGGTTCAATCTGCGTCACCCTCTCATCGCGAACATTTCGATGAGCCGCGTCAGGCGCAGGAAAGCGTAGAGCGCCGGGACGCTGACGATTGCCACGGCGACGCCCGCGAAGGCGAGCGCGGCGCGGCGCAACTTGATGCGTCGCTGCTCGCGCGCCGTCAGCATGTTGGGCAGAGAGACGAGGACGGGCAGGCCCGTGTAGTGCTCCGCGTCCTCGGAAGTTTGAATCGTCAGCAGGCGCGGTACTTCAAAGAGCGCGGCGCACGCGAGACCGCATGCGAGGCCGAGAAAGAGGCCGAGCGCGATCAGCATCGGTCGCTTCGGCGCGACGGGCTGCTCCGGCAAGTTGGCCGTGTCAATCACGGAGATCGTCTCGCCCTGCGCGCTGACCGTGATGTCGGAAGTGATGACGGCCTTCTGCTGCTGTTCGAGCAGACTGTCATAGACGCTCTTTTTCGACTGGTACTCGCGGTTGATGGCTTCGAGTCCGACCTCGGAAGTGGCGAGGCCGTTGACGCGGGAGTTGGTGTCGTTAATCTGCGCCTCGGTCTGCGCAAGGGTTAACTGCTGGCGCTTGATTTCGTTATCGTAGCGTTCGATGTCGCTCTTGTACTGGCTGAGTTGCGGGTCAACGCGCCCCTCCAACTCCTTGCGGCGTGCCTCTACCTTACGGTTGCCCTCCTCCGTCCACGAGTTCATCTCGCGCTGCACGGAATCAATCTGGTTCTGCACAGACAACACGTCCGGGTGCTTGGGCTTGTAGATGGTCAGCAGGGCCTGCTTGTCGGCCTCAAGCTGCGCCTTGCGCTTGACGAGTTCGGCGTAGGCGGGCGTTGATTTCGGGTCTTCAAACTGGCGGGCCACATCGTTTAGTTGCTGCTCGCGGGCTTTGCCGACCGTCACGATCATGTTGCTCAAACTCGCGCGCTGGTCGTTGAGCCGCCCGATCTCCATCATCAACGCCTTCTGTTGCTCGCGCAGTCCGGCCATCTGCCCGATCAACGCCGCGCCCTGCGACGGCAAACTCGACTGGTGCGCCAGCATGAAATCAAGACGCTGCTTGTCAATCGAGTCGAGTTCATCCTTGGCCTGCTGAAGCTTGTTCTGGAAAAACTCTTTCGTCAGTCCGGCCACTTCGCCCGCGGCCTTCGTCTCGGCGGTGACGTACTTCGAGGCGAGGTCGGCGGCGACGGCCTGCGTCGTGCGCGGGTCGGGGCCGCGGAAGGAGAGGAAGAAGCCGTTGGTCACGTCGTTGCGGCTCGTGTTGACGCGGACGTTGATGTCTTTCGTGCGCATCCGCTCGACGAGCGCGTCCATCGGCTCGTTGCGCAAACGCTCCACCGCGTAGAGGTTGTACTTGACGATCAAGGGTTCGAGCGCGCTGCGGCTGACGACCTCCTGCCCGATGTTGTTGATGCGGATGGTGAGATCGTTCTCAGGCAGTTGCGGCACGATGGACGAAGAGATGCTCGACGGCTTGACCGTCAACAGCGTCGTTGACTCATAGACGTTCGGCAGCTTCCACACGACCCACGCCACCGCCAGCGTGACGGCCAGCGCCGGCAACATAATCAACCACTTCCGCCGCCATAGAATCCGCGCATACTCGCCCGGCGTCCGCTGTCGAAATTCAACGCTCATAACAACTCCTTGATGAATCGTGAATCATCAATCGTGAATAGAAGGAAGCAGGTTTTATCTATTCACGATTGACGATTCACCATTCACTTCTTTTACAGGCTCGCGAGCACGCGGCGCGCTTCGTCAACGGGGGTGGAGGTGGGCGACTTGACGGGGCGCTGCTGCTCCTGATCGAAGAGCGCGAGCGACTTTTGCAGTTCGCGGCGCGCGCCCGTCTTATCACCCTTGGAATTCAGGGCCATGCCGAGATGATAGCGGTAGAGCGAATTGTCGCCATTGGTGGCGACCGCGCCCGCGACGGCCTTCTGCAACTGCTCGACCGCAGCCGGGTACAGTCCTTTTTTGTAATAGACCCAGCCGAGCGTGTCGGCGAATCCGGCGTCGTTGGGGAAGCGGCGGACGATGCCCTGCGCCAGACGAATCGCTTCGTCGCCGTTGCCTTTGTCATGATCCGCGTAGAGCATGGCGAGGTTGTTGGCGGCGATGGTTTCGTCGGGGTCAATCTCCAGCACGCGACGGTAATACTGCTGCGCCGCATCCAGATTCTGACGGCTCGACTCGATCAGGCCGAGCTTGCGAAAAGCATCTATGTCGTCCGCGCGACGCTCCGTGATTTTGCGATATTCGGCGACGGCATCGTCCGTCCGGTTCGTGCTGAAGTAAATATCGCCGAGCGCCGAATACGCCTGCATGTAGTCGGGATCAATCTCGATGGCGCGGCGCAGGGCCTGTTCGGCGCGGGCCGGGTCGGGCGCTTGCTGGTCGTTGCCGTAACGATAGGTTTGCGCGCGCAGGAATTGCAGGGCGGCGTTATTCGGCTGCTCTGCGACGAGCGTTTCCATGCGCGTCCGCGCCGCGTCGAGACGACGTTCGCCCGCCATCAGTTTAGTGAAGCCGGTGAGCGCCTGAAAATTCGTGCGGTCTATCGCGAGCGCGTGTTCCAGATTCTGCTCCGACTCGTCGAGCCGCCCTTGCGCGAAAGTCACGTCGGCGAGATTGACGTAAGGCAGCGGCGAGTTGGGCGACTCGACGCGCGCGGCATCGGCATCCGCACGCGCGGCGGCGAGC
>JBAVPI010000430.1:0-4841 GCA_049692915.1 Pyrinomonadaceae bacterium | reverse complement strand
AAGAAGGCGACGAAGAAGGCTGCGAGTTTGGCGGCCCTCACGTTGCGAAAGATGTGGCGAGCGCAGAGAAAGATGACGGGAGCGGTGGCCGCGCCGATGACGGCGTTGAAGAATTGCACCGCCAGAGTGTTTCGCCCGACGATGTAATAGATGCCCGCGACGAGATAGGGCATGCCCCAGTTCCGCCCCAGAAAAGGGCCGAGCAGCGATTCGTAGCTGCCGTAGTTCATCTCGCCGTGCCAGAACTTAACAAGCAGATAGCCGGTGGAGTCGTATGTCGTCGCATCGCCGCCGAAGAACTCTTGAAGCTTGAGCGCGTAGATAACCATCCCGATTGCCATCCGCACGAGCAGTCCGGCGGTGAAGAGCCGCGTCAAAAACTCGCTGTGCTCCTTCATCCGACTGAGGCCGAGGCCGATACTGACGGCCATCAAGGAGCAGACGACAAGCGCCCCCGGCCCGTCTTCGGGCACGGCGAAGGCGACGCTGAAGGCGAGTGCGAGGGCGAGAACGGCAAGCAGGGCATTCATCTTTTTTACTACTTCTTACTTCACGGGGCGGCTCTTGTTTTTAGTACTTCTACTTCACGGGGCGGCTCTTGTCATTGCCGCTTGCGGGTAACGTTGGCCCCCGGACGTTTGAGCGAAAATTCCTCGTCCGATGCACATTCCGGGCGGCGACGGTTGCGCGCGGCATGCCTAAAGATCGTCGGGTAAATCTGGACGCGTCTTATGCTCGATCAGAAAGCGGTCTTCGTCGCTCAGTTGTTTGATTATTTTGGCCGGGACGCCGGCAATCAAGTGGTTCTCACCCTCAAGCTGTCCGGTGATGACGGCTCCTATGCCGACGATGCAGCGGGATGGTATCACGCCTCCGGGCGCGACGCGAATCTCCGAGCCGATGTAGCTCAACGAGCCGATCTTGATGGGGCGCGTGCGCTGGCGATTATGCGTCCAGAGCGAGGAGTTGCGTCCGCCGAGGATGGTGCGGCGACCGATCTCGACGCGGTCTGTGAAATCAATCTTGTGCCCCGTCGTGACGACGCTGCCGTCGCCGAGGATGAAGCGCGGCTCGATGGGGTTGACCACGTCCGGCTCCGGTATCGAGTTGATTTCGTTCAGGCGAATAATCTCCGCGTAGCGCCCGATGCGCACCTCGTCGCCGCCACGCACGATATTCAAATGGCCGACGCGCGCGTGATCGCCGAGGCTCAAACTCTTGACCCCGACGATGAGGTTCAAATGGCCGATGCTCACGTCGTCGCCGATCTCACACTCTCTCGCGTCAATCACGCTCAGGCCGAGACGCACGCGCTTGCCGATCTTGTAACCGAAGAAGAGCCGGTAGCACGGACGCTTCACAAAGCCCGGCAGCAACGCGACGAACGCGAGCGAGATGAGGCGGAATTTACTGCTGCGAAACATATGCCTTAATTTTAACAGGGATGGACAGGATAGACGGGATGAAAGCCTAACGCTGAACGCGGCGACACCGGATGGTGAACGAAAGACAAATTGCCTTCAGTTCAGCGTCCGGCGTTTCTTCTCTATCCTGTCTGCCCTGTCCACCCCTGTTAATTGTGCTTTCCCGAATTCAGTTTGTCGGCGGGAGTGACGGGCGTAGCGACGGCGCGCGCCGCTTCTCGCACGCGACCGGCGCGGACGACCGACTCGATGATCTGAAAGACGCGCGGCGCTTGTACGGCGGCGGAGTATTTCGATTCGACGGTCGAGCGGCCCGCGCGGCCCAGACGCTCGCGGAGTTCGGGCGAGTGCAGGAGCGCGCCCAGTTTCTCGACCCACTCGTCTTCCGTCGCCGCCAGTAAGCCGTTCTCGCCATCGTGGATAATATCAGAGTTGACCCCGACCGGCGAACAGACCGTCGGGATCGAGAGGCCCATATACTGGAGCGCCTTCATGCCGCATTTGCCCTTGCTCCAAGGGTCTTCCGGCAGCGGCATAACGCCGATGTCCAAGGGGCGCAAATCGGCGACTTCCGTCTCCGAACGCCACGGCAAGACCTCCACGTCAACGCCCTCCAACTTAAAATCCGGCGCACCGATGACGCGCAGACGGAAACGCTCGCGCGCCGCCAGACGACGGAGCGCGCCGCCGAGCGTGCGCAGGTGCTGCGCCGTGCTGTAGCTTCCCGTCCACCCGATAACGGGCACGTCGTTTCTCTGCTTCGCGGATTCGACCGTGTACTTCTCCGTGTCCACGGTCGTCGGGATGACGGTGACGTTCCGGTTGAACTGCCGCGCGTAGTCGGTGAGATACTCGTTGCCCGCCATCACATGCGCGGCGAGGCGGCAGATGGTGCGCGTCTTGCCGGGAAACTTGAGATAGCTCAAATACCCGTTTGAGGGGCTGACGTAGGGGACGAAGACCGCGTCGTCAAAGTCGAAGATGAAGGGGACGTTCGTGCGTCCGATCCAACGCTCGAAGACGGGCGGGCCGAGCAGCGCCGTCTCGCGCAGGATGTAAACGGCGTCGAACTGTGCGACCTCGCGCATGCCGCGGACGCGTCTGGCGAGGGCGCGCAGAATCAGGCCGATCTTCTCAGGCATCCGGCCCGGCTGGTAGAGCACGCGATTGAGCGCCTCGTCCTCGAACGGGCGATAGGAAATCTCGACGCCCTGCGGACGCAGGTACGGCTCCCACTGTTCGATGCGATAACGCTGGCTGGGATTCTTGTCGTAGATGCTGGGAACGAGGGCGAGCAGGCGCATGCCGAAATAACAACACAGACAAGACGACGAAGACAAGCGCAGAGCACCGCACACGACTAGGCGCACGGCATCGCGCGCCTGTTCTCTTCCGCCAATCAACACTGCGACGAGGCTTTAAGGTTTCCGGCCCACGATGTTCGGCGCGAGCGCGCCCCTGCTGCTGGAATTTCCACGGTATGAATTGCGCGCGGCTGTTCCGGCCTCCTGAATGATTTCGGTGCCGAGCGGCGAGTTCGGGTCAATGGCGACGACGTTATCGAAGATTTGCGAGTCGGTCGTGTTCGTCACCTCGAACGAAATGATGCCGCCCGTGCCGGTTGAAATCAGTTTGTTGCCGGAGACGTAGTTGCGCGTCGTGTTCTCAAGGCGGATGCCGCTGTGCGCGACGCGGCGCACGGTATTGTTAATGATCTTGACGTTCTCCGTAAACGCCGTCACATAGATGCCCACAGAGATGTAGCCCGCGAGCGGCGGGAGAAGTTCGCCGCCGATGACCGTGTTGTTCTGGACGAGCACCGGCCCGTAGCCGCTCGTGCGCGCTCCGTTCTGGACGAGGATGCCGTTGCCGTGAATAAAATTTGAGTTGCGCGAGTCAATCGTGTTGTTCGTAATCTCGATGTTGCGGATGATGTCGCGCGGGTCGTTCGGCTCAAGGTCAATCGGCGTCATGCCCTCGGCGCAGCAGCGCCCAGAATCCTTGAAGGTGTTCGAGTCAATCACGACGTTCTGCCCGTTGACGACGGCCACGGCTTGAGAGGCGACGTGGGAGAGCAGATTTTTCTTGATCGTCACGCCGTCGGCGAAGTTGCCCGCCACGGCGGTGCCGCCCGCTTGAATGCCGATCACGCCCGTCCCGTTAAGCCACAGGTTCTCGACCCCGCAGCGATGGCAGTTGCCCAGCACGACCGTCTGTCGCACGCCGCCCTCGACCGCCGGGTTCGCTCCCTTGATCTGCAAGTCCGTGATGCGGATGTCGGAGTCTGTGCCGCTGTGCACGGGTTGCGAACTGGCGTCGGCGAATGATTGAAAGACGATCCAGCCGACCTTCGGCGGCTCAACGATGATGGTGTCCCAGCCGGAGCCGACCACGCTCGTCTTTGATTGGAGCAGGAACGCGCCCTCCCACAGGCGCTCGGTCTGAAGCGTGTACGTGCCCGCCGAGAAACGGAGCGTGTGGCCGGGCGTGATGATGACCTGCGTTGAGATGGTGCCGCCGCCCCTGACCAGAATCTCTCCCGGCGACCCGCCGAGCGACGCGTTCGCCGCGTTGATCTTCGCGCCGAGGTCGGCTCCCGGAAAATCGTTGGCGACGCGCGTGTTCTGTTTGCCCTTGTTCTGCGACGGCGAAGTCGCCGCCGACGCGCAACCGCTCAGGACGAGCGCCGTCATCAACGTTAAGATAAATGTTCGCATCATTCGTTCACCTTAGACCATCCCGTCTCACCGAATATATGAGTCGTAATCGGTGACGGCGGTTGCCACCTGCGTCGTCATGACCGATTCGACCTGCGCGCGCTCACAACCTTGCGCGCTCTCTGGCAACCTTGCGCCCGCGCTGACAACTATCTCACGAAGTAAGGAAGCGCGATCACCATCCCGACCGTCATGATGATTGCCGTAGCGATACACGCGGCGAGCGTGAGACCGACCGCAAGCCACCATGATTGCGGCACGGCCCCGGCTTCAATCCGCGCTTTGATCTCCGACGCCTGAAGGCGTTCCGCGATAATCCGCAGCGCAATCGTATAGCCAAGCGGCAACGCGGCTTTGGGCGTCTGCTCCGGCAGGATTAAAGCGATGGGAACGAGGGCGAACGTGCACAGCAGTCCGCCGATGATGGCTTGGAGCGCGGACTGAGAAGCGTTGAAGCTCTGATAATTTTTCGCGAGCAGAATCGCTCCGCCCAGAGGGCCGCCGAAAAAAGTCGCGAAGGTTATTTGATTGACCGTGTAAAATTTCTCGGACAGTCCTGTTTGTGACATCTGTTTTTGTGCCCCCTGAGAGTTTCGATTCGAGATGCACGGTGCTCAAACACCGAGTCGCCTGTAAAGGTTCAGATACCTTGCGCCGCCGATGTCGGCGAGATCGAAATGATGACGGGCCGCCGCACGGC
>JBAVPI010000429.1:0-5633 GCA_049692915.1 Pyrinomonadaceae bacterium | reverse complement strand
GACGAAGTGCTCATTCGTTACTTCAACATTCGCCAGCCGCTCCCGGTAGGTCAGCCGGTGACGGTCGAATTTACGCCCGACAGGGACGGCGAATACGGCTTCACCTGCGGGATGAACATGCTGCGCGGCACACTCGTCGTAGCCGAGAATTAGAATCCACGCCCGTTGATATATCTACGTCAATGACAATTTCGGCAGGTGGCAATCGGATTTCAGCAAGCCCCTCCAGCACTGCCTCGAAGAAGGCGTGCGCAGCAAACCCTTCGTGGAGATGCTGCCGCCGGGCGAGGACGACTACTTCGTGCTCAAGCCGAAGCACTCCGGGTTCTTCTCGACCACGCTCGATACACTGCTCGAATACTTTCAGGCCAGGACGCACATCCTCACCGGCTACATCTGTGTGCTCTTCACCGCCAACGACTTCTACATGCGCGACTTTCATCTCGTCATCCCCTCCGACTGCGTCGCCTCTGCGGATGTAGAGGAAAACCATCACGCACTCGAACACATGCGACGTGTGCTTAAATCTGACACGCGGCCTTCAACCGACATAAACTTCGCCGCTTTGCAACAGCAGTCTCGCGGCGAAGACCCAAAGCCGTAATCGCAGCCCCAACAGTTTGCCCAAAACGACTAACAAGAATTGGGTGCCAACAGACACGAAAGAGCTTCGTCGGGCTAACCGGTAATGATCAGATATCTATTCAGCTTCTATACAAAGTCAAGTCTCAAGTAGCACACCTGACCGCGCCCGATGCGAGTCAGCCGAAGTCGTGCAAGATCTGTTTTTCCTCTCTCATGTGGAGCTGATGAGAAAGAGCGTGTTCGGGTTGTGATCTCACAACTTGAAGGATATTTCAAGTTGTGACTCTTTTGCAGAACTGCGTTCATTTGTTACTTTCACCTACGAGGTTTTAAGGAGAGCGAATTCTATGTGCGTTACAACAAAATTCAATAGACTCCGGTAAGGCTTCAAAGTAACATGAATTTTCAAATCCATAGGAATTAGCGAAACCATGACGAATCGCCTTGCAGCGAAGTGTGCGCGACGAAGAAGTTTGACGAGCATGATATTGCTGCTCGCGCTTTTTGTTACAGGTTGCGCCAAGTCTCCCTCTGATGAACTGAAAGCCGAGATGCAGACGGTTTCATCCTGGGCGGGGACAGCTCAGATGGTCGGCGAGGAGTGGACTAGAAGCACGGTTACTGCGGCTTATGCGCGACGAACTCTCGAAACAGCAGTTGAGGCTTTTGAGCAGGAGACTAAAGCCCTCAACGAGCTATCGGTTGCATCGCCGGAACTCCGCGCGGAGTGGCTCACTCGCTTGGAGAAGTTGAAACAATCAACCATGCAAATGCAACAGGGGATAGAGCAGGGTGATCGCGGGCGAGTCGTCGAAGAAATCGAACGATTGAAGATGGAAAATCAAGCGATACAGACGTCGCTCCAAAGCTCAAGCGGTGGACAGCAGCAGTAGCATAAGGGGAAGATGAAGAAGGCGCTTGAAATCTCGCTCGGCATCCTGACGAGCATCGGCGGATTCTTGGACGTGGGCGCGATTGCGACGGGCGCGCAGGCGGGTGCGGCTTTCGGCTTTCGCCTATTATGGGTCGTCGCGCTCGGCACGCTCTGCGTGATGTTTCTCGTCGAAATGTCTGGACGACTGACCGCCGTGAGCGGGCACACCTTGATCGACGCCTTGCGCGAGCGTTTCGGCGTCAACTTCTTGGTCGTTCCGTTCATCGCGGAAATCATCGTTGACTTGCTGGTGCTCGCGGCGGAGATTGGCGGCGTCGCGCTCGCCCTGCAACTCGTCACAGGGATAAGTTTTAGGTGGTGGGCGCTTCCAGTCGCGTTTACGTTGTGGCTGCTACTATGGAAGGGCACGTTCAAGATCATCGAGAACGGCACGTCCATTTTGGGACTGGTGACGCTGGCGTTCGTCGTCGCAGTGTTTTGGTTGCATCCTTCCTGGAAAGAAGTCGGCTCAGGCTTTGTGCCGCGCTTGCCGACGCACGACAAAGCGCATTACTGGTTTCTCGCCGTCGCCATCTTAGGCGCGATCATTAGTCCGTATCTGTTTTACTTCTACTCGTCGGGAGCACGCGAGGACAATTGGAAGGAAGATCATCTAGGGGTTAATCGCGGAGTGGCTGGTGTGGGGATGGGCTTCGGGAGTTTCGTGGCGATGGGTTTGATGATCGTCGCCGCGCTCGTTTTAGAGCCGCGCGGAATACAGGTTGACCGTTACGAACAGGCGGCGATGATGCTCACGCCAGCGTTCGGCCGGTGGGGCTTTGTGCTCTTTGCCGCCTCGCTCGGTATCGCGTGTTTGGGCGCAGCGCTGGAGGTGAGTCTCGATCAGGCGTATGTCGTCGCGCAAGCTTTAGGTTGGAACTGGGGCGAGAGCCTGCCGCCCGGCGAAGCCGCGCGCTTTAGCTCGACGTACACCGTTTTCATCTTTCTCGCCGCGCTGCCCATCGTCTTCGGCATTGACCCGCTGAAGCTGACCATTTTCACGATGGCGTTGACCGCAGTGATCCTCCCGCTCGTCATCATCCCGTTTCTGATTCTGATGAACGACGAGAAGTATCTGAAAGAACATCGTAACGGCATTGTCGGCAATGCGGTTGTAATTTTTATCATCGGGTTGGCGTTCATCATCGCCGTCGTCGCCATCCCGCTTGAGATCATCGGAGGCTAAGAATGAGGAAAAAGGTCAAGCTGGTTTGCGACGTGCTTGATAATCAGCTCGTTGACCGTGACAAATGCCCGATGGGGAAGGCGGACGGCGTCATCATCGAGTTGCGCGAAGGCGAGCCGCCGCGCGTGGCTTACATCGAAGTCGGAATGCCGACCCTCGCGAGACGCTTGCATCCGCGTCTCGGTGAATGGGCGCAGAAATTGGGGAAGCGTTGGGGCTTACGTCGTGGAAAGCCGTTCAGAATCGAATGGTCGAAGGTGAAGGATGTCGGCATTGACGTGGACGTTGACCTTAAAGCGGATGAGACGCCGGTGTTCGCTTGGGAGAAATGGTTGAAGAAGAATTTTGTTGAGCGCATTCCATTTTAGTTGAAGCATAAAAGATGTCACGCGAGATTCATCTCGAACTTTTACTCGGCGCGACGGTGCGCGATGCGAACGGAGAAACGGTCGGGCGCATCGAGGAGGTCATCGCCGAACGACAGGCGGGAGAGTGCGTCGTGCGCGAATACCTGATAGGGCGCGCGGCGCTGCTCAACCGCCTTTCGATCAGAGCCAAAGGCTTGACGGGTTTAAAGTCTCCCGGTGTATCTTCGCACGCCGGTTATCGTGTGCCTTGGGGCAAACTGGACTTGAGCGACGCGAAACACCCGCACTTGACATGCGCGAAGGATGAGTTAAAGCGATTAGATTGACAGCATGAAAAGAGACCGATGGTTCGTTTGAGTTGCTGGCCATCATTCGTCTGGGTAAGGAGATAGCGGGTACTAAAGATCAGAGTTGTTGAAAAGAGGAATCCTTATTTGTGGATCGCTTTGCCAGAGTCTGATAATGATTCTTATGTACTAGATATAGTATTTAATAATCAGCAAAGCACAAAATGTTGTAGCATGGCGATTAATCCCCAAAATTTCTTGTAACTAACCCCGAAACACGATCGGCAGCGCGTTCAGCCCTCGTAGAATCATACTCGGACGCCACCGCAGCGCCTCCGGCGGGCATTTCAGACGCAGATCGGGCACGCGGTGTAATAGTGTTTTGATGGCAATCTGCGCTTCCAAGCGAGCCAACGGCGCTCCCAGGCAAAAGTGGATACCCTGTCCGAACGACAGGTGCTTATTCGGCTCGCGCGTGATGTCGAGTTGGTCGGGGTTCTCGAATACACTTTCATCCCGGTTCGCCGACCCGATGACCCCGAACGTCATCTCACCACGCGGGATCGTGATGCCATGAATGGTCACATCCTCACGGGCGAAGCGTTCGGTGGACATGAAGACGGGCGCGGTGTAGCGCAGCAACTCTTCGACGGCGGGTTTGATCAGCGACGGCTCATGGAGCAGATTCTCCATCTGATCAGGGTGTTCTAAGAGCGCCAGCACCCCGTTGCCGATGAGGTTGACCGTCGTCTCGTGCCCCGCGACCAGCAACAGGAAGACCATCGCCAGCAGTTCGTCCTCGCTTAACTTGTCGCCGGCTTCTTCCGCTTGAATGAGCGCAGTCGCCAGATCGTCCTGCGGGTCTCTTCGCCGAATTTTGAAAAAGCGGCGCAGGTAGCGGATGAACATCCAGACGCTCGGGATGACGCGCAAAGTGACGTTCGGCGAGCTGAGCGACACGATGGCCTTCGACCACTTATGAAATTTATGGTGGTCACGGGTAGGCACGCCTAAGATTTCGGTGATGAGCGTCATCGGCAGCGGCAGCGCGTAATCGTTGATTAAATCCATCTCGCCGCGCTGCGCGACCCCATCGAGCAGTTCGTCCGCCAGTGTTTGCACGCGCGCCCGCATCCGTTCGACGAGACGCGGCGTGAACGCCTTATGCACCAGGGCGCGCAGCCGCGTGTGGTCGGGAGCGTCGAGGTCGAGCATGTTGCGCTCCAGCGGGCGGAACATGGGCGGCACCCAAGGCAACTTGCGGAGTTGTTCCGGCGTCAGGGCGTTGCGGCGGTTCTTGGGGAAACGCTCGTCTTTCAAAAGCGCGTTGACATCTTCATATCGAGTCACCAGCCAAACAGGGGTTTTGGTTTTATCGGGCAGATGAGTGCGGTAGACTGGCTCGGTGGCACGCAAGGTAGCGAGGAATGGAAACGGGTTCGCCTTAAATTCCGGGCTGACGATGTTCACCTGTTGGGCTGTCTTCAACGGTTGCCTCCGGTGATGAATTTCTGAGCGGGCAATAAGATGTATTCTCGATGATTATCCGCGAATGATATAGAGCATAGAGGCGTAAGGGAAGAGGAGCAAGAGAGTAGTGCATCACGGCGCAGAAGTTTTACTTTCCCTCTTCGTGGTCTTCGTGGCCGCGCAGGTCGGGGGCGAGATCGCACAGCGGCTGAGGATGCCGGCGGTCGTCGGCGAGATCGCAATGGGGTGTCTGATCGGGCCTTACGCCCTCGGGTGGGTCAAGCTCAACGAGCCGCTGGAGGTGCTGGCGGAGTTGGGGGCGGTGCTCCTGCTCTTTTCGGTGGGGCTTGAAACCCGCGCGGGCGACCTCCGCAAAGTCGGGCGGGTGGCAACGCTCGTCGGCGTCTCAGGCGTCGTGCTCCCCTTCGTGCTTGGCGGACTCTGGGCTTGGTTCTCCGGCTTCGAGACGCCGAAGGCGATGTTCGTTGCGGCGGCCTTCGTCGCCACCTCCGCCGGGATCACCGCGCGCGTGCTGCAAGAGTTGGGGGTGCTCGGGCGCAAGGAGAGCCGCATCATCTTAGGGGCGGCAGTGATTGACGACATCCTCGCCATGCTCCTGCTCGGCGTGGTGACGGCATTCAGGGCGGCGGCGGCGTCAACGTCGTCAGCCTGCTCGTCGTGCTCGCCCAGGCCGTCGGCTTCGTCGCGCTCGTCGCTCTGGTGGGGACGCGTGTGATGAAGAAGTCGTCCCCGATTCTGGACGCGCCGATCAGCCCGCACTCCCCCCTGACACTCTCTCTGAT
>JBAVPI010000428.1:0-5846 GCA_049692915.1 Pyrinomonadaceae bacterium | reverse complement strand
GTATTGAAGCGCTGGCGCGCGACCGAAGAGGCGAGCAGCGCATCCATCGTCCGCACGTCGGCGACAGGCTGGTCTTTGTCCGCCTCGGCGACCGCGCCGCGCAGAGCCGCGGCCAGACTCGCGGGGTCGTTCGATTCGGTGCGAGCCACCAGAGTCATGTATGGGACAGGAACTTGCAGGTAAGTGACGTAACACTCCGGCCCGGCTTCCTTGTCGAGGCCGCGGTGCTTCACGTCGCCGACGACTCCGACGATTTCGCCCGTCATATTTTCGGCAATGGTCACGCTGATTCGCTTACCTATCGGGTCTTCGCCGGGGAAATATTTGCGCGCGAGCGTTTCGTTGACGACGAGAACTTTCGGCGCTTCCTTTCCGTCGTGCTCGCTGAAGACGCGTCCCTTAATCACGGGGATGTTCATCGCGTCGAAGTAGCCGGGCGAAACCACGCGCGAGTCCGTGGCCAGCCGGTCGCCGGGCGCGAGCGGCGGTCGCCCCTCGATGGTGATGATGTTCTGCGCCAAGCTGCCGCTGAGCGGGAGAGGGTCAACCGCGGCGACGGCACGGACGCCGGGCAACGCGCCGACTCTTTGCAGGACGTTCTGAAAGAACGTCGCCTGCTCATCTTCTTTGCCGTACTTGAGGGCGGGCAGCGCGACGCTCGCCGTCAGGACGTTGTGCGGGTTGAAGCCCGGCTTCACGTCGCGCAGTTGCAGAAAACTCCGCATCAACAGTCCCGCGCCCACGAGCAGGACGAGCGAGAGCGTCACCTCCGAGATGACCAGCAGACTGCGCACGCGGTTGCGTCCAGCGCCCTCCGTCGAACCGCGCGAGCCTTCCTTCAAGCCCTCGTTGAGGTCTGGCTTAGAGGCTTGCAACGCCGGGGCGAGGCCGAAGAAGAGGCCCGTCAGCACCGAAGCGGCCAGCGTGAAGGCCATCACATTGGCGTCCAACCCGATCTCGTGAACGTGCGGGATGCCCGAAGGGATGGCGGCGACCAGCAGGTCGAGACCCCATGCGGCCAGCACCAGTCCGAGCGCCCCGCCGGAGAGCGACAGCAACAGGCTCTCGGTCATCAACTGCCTGACGATGCGCCAGCGGCTCGCGCCCATCGCCGTGCGAATCGCGATCTCCTTGCGTCGCGAGGCCGCACGCGCCAGCAACAGGTTCGCGACGTTCGTGCACGCGATTAAAAGTACGCAGCCGACCGCGCCGAGCAACACCAGCAGCGCCGGGCGAATGTCGCCGACGGCATCCTCCTGTAGGGAAAGAATGTTGATTCCGCGCCCGCTGCCCGCGTCGGTGTTCGCCTCTTCGATGCGCTGCGTGATGGCCGTCATCTCTGAACGCGCCTGTTCAAGAGTCGCGCCGGGCTTGAAGCGCGCGATGACGCTCAGGTAGTTCGCGCCCCGGTGTGTGTTGGATTCATCCTTCGGGTTGAGCGGAGACCAGAAGTCGGTCTGCGTCTGGTCGAGCGGGAAGAGGAAGCCGTCAGGCATGACGCCGATGACGGTCGTCGGTTCGCCGTCAAGGAGGATTTGCCGCCCGACGATGTTGGCGTCCGCGCCGAAACGACGCTGCCACAGGCCGTGGCTGATGACGGTGACGTGCGAGCCGGGCGTCTCTTCGGCGCGCGAGTAGGCGCGACCCAGCGCCGGTTGTGTGCCGAGCACCGCGAAGAAGTCTCCGCTCGTCAACGTGCCCTCGATCTGCTGCGGCGCGTCCGTGCCCGTCAACGCCGCACTCGACGAACTGTAGGCCGCGATGTTTTCAAAGACGTGGTTCTGCTCGCGCCAGTCGGAGAAGTTGAGAAACGAAGTCGGATGTTTCAGCGCGCCACGCTTCGGCACGGTGACGTAGATGCGCGCGAGTTGTGCCGGATCGTTGAAGGGCAGGGATTGCAGGAGCAGTGCGTTAACGACCGAGAAGATCGCCGAGTTGGCCCCGATGCCGAGCGCCAGCGCGAGCACCGCCAGCGTCGTGAAGATGGGGCTTTTCAGAAGCATCCGAAATCCGTAGCGCAAGTCTTGAATGATCTTTCCCATCTCGTTCTCCTATTCGTAACGAAGTGCCACCATCGGGTCTACCTTCGTCGCGCGCCGCGCCGGAACATAACTGGCGAGAAGCGCGACGACGAGCAGGATGAGCGCGACGCTCGCGAAGGTCAGCGGGTCTGTGGCGCTCACGCCGTAGAGCAGCCCTGAGAGAAAGCGCGTCACGGCGAACGACGCGGCGAGGCCGATCAACGCTCCCACGAGGTCGAGCGCCATTCCTTGCCTGACGATCATTCGACGGATGTCGCCCGCCCGCGCGCCGAGCGCGATGCGGATGCCGATCTCGCGTGTGCGTTGCGCGACCGAATAGGCCATCACCCCGTAGAGGCCGATGACGGCGAGCACGAGCGCCAGCGCGCCGAAGACGCTCAACAGTTTCATCGCCATCCGTTGCGCAAAGAGAGACGTGCGCGCCTGCTCGATGAGCGTCTTCTCGTTAAAGACGGGGAGGTTCGCGTCCATCTCGTGCACCACATCGCGGACTCCGCCCAGAGCCGTCAGCGGATCGCCCGACGTGCGCACCACGAGCGTCATCTCCGGGCTGTAGTTTTGCAGGAGCGGCAGATAGAGGTAGGGCTTGGGCGGCGTGCCGGCGCTGAAAGAGGTGATGTCTTTGGCGACGCCGACGATCTCAAGCTGGGTCTTTCCCCCGTCGTCAATTCGTTTGCCGACGGGGTCTGTGTCCGCGCCGAAGTAGCGGCGCGCGAGCGCCTCGCTGATGATGGCGACGCGCGGCGCTTGTTCGCGATCCGTCTTGGCGAAGTCGCGCCCGCGCGCCAGAGGGATTTGCAGAGCGCGGAAATAGTTCGGGCCGACGATGCCGTACTCGATGTTGACGTCTTCATCTTCGCGCGCCACATAGCCTTCGATTCCGACACTCTGCTCGCTGTGATTAAAGAGCGAGAGCGGGGCTTTGTCCGCGATTGTCGCCGCCGCCACGCCGGGCAGAACCTCTACGCGTTCGATCAACCCGCTGTAAAACCCTGCGCCCCTCGCTTCGTCGTAGCCGCTCGGAAACAGATCGAACGAAGCGAGCAGCACGTTGTCGGGATTAAAGCCGGGGTCGGCGGACTGTGCCTGCTGCAAGCTCCTGATGAGCAGTCCGGCGGCGACGAGCAGCACGACCGAGAGCGCGATCTGCGCGATAACGAGCGCGTTGCGCAGGCGCGACTTGTGACCGCTCCCGGCAATCGCGCCCGTCTCGTCCTTGAGCGTCGCCACGATGTCCGGCTTCGACGCCTGCCACGCAGGGACTAAGCCGAAGACGATTGCCGTCACGGCCGAGACGGCCAGCGTGAAGACGAAGACGCGCGCGTCCACACCCGCCTTGAATTCGACGGGGAAACCCATCGAGGGCACGAGCCGTCCGAACACGTCAGCCGTCCAGAAGGTCAGTAGGAATCCGAGAGCGCCGCCGAGGCCCGCGAGCACCAGACTCTCCGCCAGCAACTGTCTCATCAGGCGTCCGCGTCCTGCGCCGAGCGCCGCCCGGATGCCGAACTCCCTGCGCCGCGAAGAGGCGCGCGCCAGCAACAGATTAGCCACGTTGGCGCACGCGATGAGCAGCACGACGCCCGCCACCGCCATCAAAATTCCGAAGACCGGAAGCAGTATCTGCTGCGCGCCGTCGGTGTCTTTGAGAAGCGTGTAGGTTGATACGTCGTGGTTCGAGTTCGTCTGCGGATACTGCTCCGAGAGGCCGCGCGAGATGGATTTCAAGTCGGCCTGCGCCTGTTCGAGCGTGACGCCCCCTTTGAGCCTGCCGATGACCTGTAGCCACTGGTTGCCGCGTCGCGCGAGACGGCTGCCGTCCGACGACAACAGCGGCTGCATCGCCATCGGCACCCACATCTCCATTGACAGCCCGACGTATGACCCGCCGAAATTTGCCGGCGCGACGCCGACGATCTGGAAGCTGTGGTTGTTGAGCAGCACGCTCCTGCCGACGATGTCCGGGTCGGAGCCGAAGTGGTTGCGCCACAGCTTATCGCTGATGACGGCGACGGGGTGCGCGCCGACACCAGTGTCCTCTTCGGGCAGAAACGTGCGCCCGCGCGCGGCCCTCACGCCGAGCGTGTCGAAGAAATTGCCGGAGACGATCTGTCCCCAGATGCGCTGCGGTTGTCCTTCGCCGCCGCTCAGGCTGAAGGTGCTCAGACTGTAAGCGGCGAGGTTCGAGAAGACTTGATTGCGGTCGCGAAAGTCCGTGTAGTTCGGGTAGGAGTTTGAGATGTCGCGCCCGCCCGCGCCCGTCAACACTTCATGCACCGTGATGAGTTCGCCCGAAGACTCGACGCCGGGCAGCGGAGTGAGCAGCAGCCCCTTCACGCCCGTGAAGATCGTCGTGTTCGCCCCGATGCCGAGCGCCAGAGACAGCACGGCCACCGCCGTAAAACCGGGCGACTTCCACAGCATGCGGCATCCGTAACGTATGTCTTGCCAGAGTGTCATCGCTTAGGCCACCTCAAAGCCGCTCTCTCTTAATTCGTGCTCGGCCTTCGCCGACAACTGCCCCTCTTCTTCCTCGACGACGCGACCATCGAAGAGGTGAACGATGCGGTCTGCGTGGCGGGCGTAGCGCGGGTCGTGCGTCACCATGCAGATGGTCGCCCCTGCGCGGTGCAGTTCTCGCATCAGTTCCATCACGGCCTCGCCGTTCGTCGAATCGAGATTGCCGGTCGGCTCGTCGGCGAGCAGGATGGTCGGCTCGCCTGCGACGGCGCGTGCGACGGCGACTCTCTGCTGCTGACCGCCGGAGAGTTGGCTCGGCAGGTGTTTCGCGCGGTGGGCCATGCCGACTTTTTCGAGCGCCGCGAGCGAGCGCTTCTTGCGTTCGGGGGCGTTCATCCCTCTGTACGTCAGCGGCAGTTCGACGTTTTCATAGACGGAGAGATCGCCGATGAGATTGAAGCTCTGGAAGATGAAACCGACTTCGCGGTTGCGGATGCGTGCGCGTTCGGCGAGCGAGAGGTCGGAGACCTGTTTGCCGTTGAGCCAGTAAGCGCCGTCCGAGGGTGAATCGAGCAGGCCGAGAATCGAGAGCAGCGTTGACTTGCCGCAGCCTGAAGGCCCTGCGATGGAGACGTACTCCCCGTTCTTGATGTCGAGGTGAATGCCGGACAGCGCGTGCGTCTCGACCTCGTCCGTGTAGAAAACTTTCTTCACGCCGTCGAGTCGCAGCAGGGGTTGGGCGGATGGGTTCATGTTTTTCTCCAGATGACGGGCGGCGTGCGGCGTGCCGGAGTTTTTTCCGAGTTGTCGCTCGTCACACGTCAACTGCGTTGGTTCAGGCGGATGCGTTCGTAGCATCAACTGCGAATCAATCATCCCGACGATGAACGTGCCCGGCGATGGCTGTCCGACGGGACAGACTGACAAGCCCCGTGCCACACGGCGGCGCGCAGGTTAATTCCCCGAATTGTTAAATTTAATGTGAACGCGGCGGGCCGCAACGCGCGGCGGAATGAGCGTTTCTGGGATTACTCAATCCCAATATCGAGAAGTAGCGTGCTCAATTCATGAGCCTTAAAAAAATGAGCCGAAGATGGTCACGCCTAGATTCGGCGTGGGCGGTGCGGGCGCGGTATCGTGGCGCGACGCTTCGCGATACTGGTCAAAGCTCTGGTTGAACTGTGCCGCCGGGTCTGCGGGAGTGCTCGGGCGGCCTCCGAAAACTTCCGCCGTGGACATTTGCGCGACGGCGCGTATGCCGAGATCGAAACCGCTGCTGATGCGCCTGACGTGCGACACCTCAAGGTATGCATAGACCGGAAATTGATTGGCAAGGGGCAGCCC
>JBAVPI010000427.1:0-7896 GCA_049692915.1 Pyrinomonadaceae bacterium | reverse complement strand
GGCCCTGCCACCGCGACGTTTGCGCCGAGCGTCGTCAGCAGGTGCGCGTTCGAGCGTGCCACGCGCGAGTGCAGAATGTCGCCGATGATGGCGACGCGCAAGCCTTCGATGTTTCCCTTTCGCTGTCGGATGGTGAGCGCGTCAAGGAGAGCCTGCGTCGGATGCTCGTGCGCGCCGTCGCCTGCGTTGACGACCGATGCGCGGCACACGCGCGCGAGTTGATGCGCCGCGCCCGCCGAAGGATGTCGGATGACAATCAGGTCGGGCGACATCGCTTCGAGGTTGCGCGCGGTGTCGAGCAGAGTCTCGCCCTTCGTCACGCTCGAAGACGAGGAACTGATGTTGATTACGTCAGCCGACAGACGTTTGCCCGCGATCTCGAAGGAGGTGCGCGTTCTGGTCGAAGGCTCGAAGAAGAGGTTGATGACGGTGCGCCCGCGCAGGGCCGGTACTTTTTTAATCTCGCGCCCGGAGATTTCCCTGAAGGTCTCCGCCGTGTCGAGGACGTGCGTAATCTCTTCCGCCGTCAGCCCGCGGATGCCGAGCAGGTGTTGATGCGTAAGGCCGGTCTTCATTCTTTCCCACACAAAAAAAGCGGCCATCGCTGGCCGCTCTCAGGTTAACTCTCTTCCGCTTGTGGCCGCTCGACGATGGCGACTCCCTCGTCGCCGTCAAAGTCGTTGAGCATGACCTTGATGATCTCGCTCTTTTTCGTCGGCACGAACTTCCCGACGAAGTCCGCCTGAATCGGCAACTCGCGATGTTCTTTGCCACGGTCAACGAGGACGGCCAGTTGGACGCGGCGCGGCCTGCCGAAGTCAATCAACTGATCGAGCGCGGCGCGGATGGTGCGCCCCGTGTAGAGCACGTCGTCAATCAACAGCACGTTGCGGCCTTCGACATCCACAGGCAACTCGGTGCGATTGACGATTGGGTTTGCGCCGACGGTCGAGAGGTCGTCGCGGTAGAGCGTGATGTCGAGGATGCCGACGGGCGGTCGCTCGCCTTCGAGGTCTGCGATCTTGTCTGCGAGGCGATTCGCCAGCGGCACGCCTCGCCGCTGGATGCCGACGAGATAGAGATGCCCCGCGCCGTGATTGTCTTCCACAATCTCCGAGGCCAAACGCGCCAGCGCACGGTTGATGCGCATGCTGTCCATGATGCGTGCTTTTTCGACGAATTCCATCGGCGGGATACTAGCACATGGACGCGCGTCGATGGAAGATTAAGGCAGTTTGTGATTATTAACATGAGTTTTCCGGTTCGGAATCCTCATGCTTCCAATGGGGTCAGGAATGCTTATGCTTCCCACGGAGGACACGGTTTGTTGTGGAAGAAAATAATTAGCGTCCTCAGAAAATAATTACAGTCTCGCGGGAAAAGGCTGTCGCCGTACGAAACGACCCCGATGTTCATAAACGTCGGGGTCGTTTCGTGGCGAAATTCTTCAAGCACAATTCAGATCAGCAACTCGATTTTGAGCCGCTCCAACACTTCACTGATCGGATTTGCCACGCCGTAGCTTTCGATTCTCTCAGGCTTAATGGTGGCCGAATCGTCTCGCTCAATTGGCTCGATGTTCGACGAGGGCTGTGCCGATTCCGGCGACTCGGACATGCCGGCGAAAATCAGGCCGAGGGCACGTTGTTCAGCGTCAACCAGCAGCGAGCCGCTGTCCCCTTTGACGACAAACTTTGCAAACGTCGGCATAGATGGTTGGATCAGGAACTGGTCATGGAAAAATGCCGACTGCCCGGTGCGGTCATACCGAATCCAGATGTCCAGATAGATTGAGAAGACACGGCCTTCGGTGTAACCCGTGGTTCGTCCGAACTTGCACGCGACTTCGCCGATCTCGACATCCTTCTTGACGACGTAACCCTTAACCGCGCCAATCAACGGAATCACAGGCTTGTGTGTTTGCGGTTCCCATAATCTGGCAATCGCTGCGTCTATGTGGTTAGGCTCGTTGATGTCTCGACCGAACCTCAGCATGGAAAAGTTTACCAACCGGCCTATCGGCCTGTTGCTCGCTGGTTCACCCGGACTCGGCTGCATGATCAAATCGCCGTCATCAACTTTTGCCTTTCGCAGGTCGGCAAAGACGTGCGCATTGCTTAACAGGTGAACCTCTTTTCGTCGCGGCAATCTACTTTTGCGCGTGCAAAAATAGCCGATGGTTCCGCTCTGACCGGTCAAGTTTGTGTTGGCACCACTGATGCCGCCGATTATTACTTCCTGATGTTCACGTATGCCGTCGGAAAATTGTTGCCGCGCGTCGAACGAACTTAAATTCGCGTCCGACAAAAAACCTGCCGGAGGCATTTCTATCAGGACGAGGGGAACGCCCCGGTAACTGTCCGGCAACGTCGCTGCGCCGGAGCCTGCCCACAACTCTTCATTGGCGTCATTGATAAAAACCTGTATGCAATATTCGTTGCCGCCGCCGTCGAGCACGCCTATGCCCACGGCATGAATGTTCCCTGAGAAGCCCGGTCGTAAGTAGCTCGCGCTCAACTCACGTTTAATCTTAACGATTCGTTTGAGCGACCTGTAACGGGCGCGCCGGGGGGGACGCCTGAGCGCCTGCGCACGCCTGCGCCTGCCCACCAAAAACCACGCCAACCATGCAAGCGCCAAAGCTCCCACGACCCATGTTATTTCATCGTAGTAGTAATAGAAGTTAGTCCCGCCACGACCATTCGGGCGCGACCACATCAGGTGTTCTCCTAGTGTGGCAATGAGCATGTTTCACTCAAAGTAAATCTATGGATGACAAATCCGAGGCTATCGGATGACAGAATTGTTTTTGATTGATGGAGCCTCCTCCTGCTATTTCGTCGCCGGCATCTTCAATGATCGGGATGAGGTCGAAGCGATTGCTCGCGGGGCTGGACAGGTATCCATAATAGTCAGCCATGTCGCTGTAGACGGCATTTTCGCTGTAGTCCATGTTTTTGATTTCGATTCTGAAAGGGAGACCATCAACGCGCCGTAGAGATTGTGTTTCTTCCCTGTCGCCGATGCGAATGGTGAAATTGACTTCTTCACTTTCGATCTTAACGCCGATGGTTTCCGCCACGTTGCCAAACACATCGGGCGGCGTCGCCTTTCCGCTCGCGTCCGTTTCCACTTTTTCAAAGAACAGAGATGTATCCAGCTTGTGTGTGTAGAACAGCCCGTTGTTGATGTAAATTTTCGTCAACGGATGATGTTGATTCGCCGTCGGGCTGAGAGCCGTGTCGCCGTGCAGGGCGCTCATGTTCACGACCCAGCGAAAATCATTCACGTCGGCGGACTTGAGCCTGTCAAAATCGCCGCTTTGATAAATTTCATATCCCTCTATTGCCGGCTCGCCGAGCGCCTTGATTTCAATCCGCACATCGTTCTTGGGAAGCTTCTGGTATGTGGCGATGTCTTTGTAAAGGATGATGTCGGACTCGCCCCCGTCCTGATAAACCGGCTGTTGAATTTTGATGGACAGCAAATGTTTATCATCGCGAATGGCGGCGATCTCACCCCTTTGCATGTCTTTATTGAAGCAGATGATTCCGAGGCCGGTGAACCTGACAAGCACAGTCGCGGAGCTTTCTTTGACGGACATAACGTTCTCCTAATCTTTGAATTAAAAAAACCTTTCAGATGAATGTGCTCTTTACTCACTAAACGTAACGGCGCTCGTCGAAAAATCAATTTAGCGGCAAAGCCACGCGCCGCCGCTTTTCACACAGGTGAACTTTTTTTCCGCGGAGACCGTCGCAACCTTAATCTCCCCGTTGACGTTCGCTCTGACTTGCCACGCATATCTCGCCATGATGAAACCCGACGTACAGGCTTCAGAGAACGTGCTCTGATATTCGATGACTCCTAAATTCGCCTCGGCATTCAGCGCGCCGACCGGCACATTCCCGGCGATGATTCGATCCCGTTCGCCTTCAATATCGTGCCGCCATGTATCGCCGAACTTCTTGACGATTGCCCCTTTTTCACGGTTTTTGTCGGCGGCGGAGCAGACCGGCGGGGTGGGCGTCGGGGATGTCGGCGGCGTGACCAAAGGCCCTGCCGGAACTCTCTCCTCTTGCTTCGGTTGAAGATAAATAAGGCTGTTGACGACCACCACGCACACGATCACGGTTGCCATCAACACCGTCATCGCACCCAGCGAAACGCGCCTCCACTTCAGTTTGCGTTTCTGTATCCTCAGCGCATGCTCTTTATTTTCAATGACCCGGACGCCCTCGCTCCAGTTCCCGTCAGAGGGAGCTACGTCCACCAGCGGCGTTCCGTCATTGAGGCAAAACGCCAGCACAGAGTCGGCGTAGTAGTCGCCGCATTTCGGGCAGTTGCGCATCATGTCAGTAATTGGCGTAGCCGCCGAACAGTGAGAAAGCAGCCCAGTAGAATGGAGGCTTGGTCTTGTCACGGCTCAACATCTCAAGTTGCGCCCGCCGCAAACTCTCGGCGGACGGCAGCCCCTTCTCTCTGCGGTTGCGGTGAAACGCAATCATCAAATCTTTCGTCGGCTCCGAGTCAACCTTCCATTGCGTGGCGACGACAATCGGCGCTCCCAGCGCCAGAAAAGTACGGGCGATGCCAATCGCGCCTTCGCTTTTGTCATACCGCTCGAACCCCGTTTCGCAGGCCGACAGCACGACCAGCTTCGCCTGTAGCTTGTACGTGCCGAGTTCGGATGAACGCAGTTCCCCACCTGCAAAGAGCAATTTTGAATTACCCGGTGATCTCCGGTTGGCGACAAAGTGGCCCGCGAAATGAATCACGTCCACATCGACAAAGTCGCGCAGGAACTCGTCTTTTGTGGCATCGTCGCCGAGCAGTTCCAGCGATTTCCGGTAATCTCCGGCGATGGCTTTCGCTTCGGCTTCGGCGTCCTGCAAGTCAGACAGATTCGGGTTCTCTGCGTGGTCAAAATCAGGGTTGCCGATGCTCAACAGAGTCTCTTCACGGGCGCGCGCTTTTCGTTGCGCGTGCTCTGTGGCAAGCACCAGCACCGAAGCGCTGGGCGCATAGAACAAGGCGAAGTCTTCGAGCAGGTACGCGCCCGCCGGTGAGACGAGCGAAGCAAATGCGAGTTGATGCAGAGACTTGTCCGGGACAACACAAATCTCTTTGTCGCCGTCGAGGTCTGGCGGAATCAAAAGATCATAAAGCTCCCGCCCCGCTTTCCTGATATCGCCCGCCCGACCTTTTCCCACGACGGCAGTCTGGTAAGCATCTATTTTCTTTTCCAGTTCGACAGCCGTAATCGGCTTCTCAATCAAATCAAAACGCGTCTTCGATACGACCCATATCGCCAGTCTTTCAGGCAGCACGGCGTATTGCACGAGTTGCACCTGTTCCGGCAGGCGTGACCGGATTTCCGACAATGACAGCGGGCGTGCGACCGAAGCAAAGTTTTTTTCGACCTCGGCAATCGGTTTGTCGGATTCGACAAATTCCAACAACGACCGTGACCGCGACGCTTCGACAAAGGCAAACGCACCGACGCCGTCATGCTCCTTGACGGCGTTGGTGATCGCCGCGTCAAAGACACCCTGTTCATTCGCAAAGAATGCCCGGCGTGAGTCGTCTTCTCGAATCGTGGCGCGATACTCCTCCGATAATGCGAGGACTGTTTTGAGTTCGCTCGAAAAATCCTCGTGCCGATCCAGTTGCTGAAAACAGAACAGCTTGCCCCTGTGAATCTGATACGAACTGACGGTGAATTCCGGGAGACGACGATATAACTCAAGCGCTTTGTCGTAATCCGTTAAAGCCACGTCGCAGTCTTTCGCCTGCCTTTCCACGTCGGCCAGCATCAGATAGATTTCGGCGGTGGCTTGCGTATTCTCCGCGCTGTCGCCGCGTTTAAGCGCGAGTTGCTTCGACTCGTCCGCATACCTCAACGCGGAGGTGAAATCTTCCTTCGCGGCAGCCGCGTTCACCATATTTCGCAGACTCCAATTGACGAGGCTGCTGGTGGGCGAAATTTCCTGAGCGATGCTCAGGGCTTCTTTGGAAAAGCTCAACGAGGTCGCGAAGAATTTCAACTTCAGCGTGATGTCGGCAAGTGCTCCCTTGTTCCGCCACGATTGGCTTGAGCTTTGATAATAGAGGTCTTTTCCGGGAAGCATCTTACTCGCGTAGGCCAGAGCCGGCTCAAGCTCACCGAGGTCGGAATAATATAATGCGAGGGCTTCCTGCGCGTGCTGAACCTCGAAAGCATTGCTGCTTCCTTCCGCCAGCCGCAACGCGTACTTATAATTCTTGTTCGTTTGCGAAAGATCGTTCTGGCGATAATCGCTGACTCCCAGCCAGTAGTAAGCGGTCGGAATGAGGACGTTGAATTTCCTGTCGGCTGCCGTTGCGATGATGGCCGTCAGCCGCCGACGGCTCTCCGCAACTTTCGCAACATCGGGCAAAAGTTGGGCTGCCCAAATCTCGGCTATGCAGGCTTCGGCTGTGTCGCCGAGTTGTTGAAAGAGGTCTCTGCTATTTTCAAACTCGGAGATGGCTTCGAGATAATCACGCTTGACGAGGTTGCGCTGCCCGCTTGAGAGAATGTCTTTAGCTCGCAGTAAACGTTGAATCTTGTCCGCACCGACATTCGCATAGAAACCGGCTAATTCAGAAAAAAAAACTCGGAGTGTTGCGCTTGTTCATAATTGCCGATATAGACGAGGGCTTCGATGCACTCTCCGGCCCCGGCATCGTCGCCGCGCTGCTTCGCCGTCAGATAGCGCCGCGATAGTTGCAGCGGCACAGTTGCTCCGCCCAACATGCCCTTCGTTTCGTCGTGAATTCTTTGCGCACTCACCACATCCTGATTGCGATAGGCAGTGAAGAAATCCTCCAGCACCTGTTCATCCATCCTGAAGGAACGCGCCTGCTCGTTGTCAAGTTGAGACAGTTTCCTGCGCGCCTCATCAGCCCAGAGCGAAGACGAATCCTTCTGCAAATAAAGCGTCCAAGATTCCTTTGCCTGCCGCGGCAAGCCCAATTCCTGTAACGTCAGCGACCTGTTAAAGAGCGCTTCGAGTAAGTTGCCGTCTAATTCCGTCGCCGTCGAGAACTCTTCCAGTGCGCTGGCGAGTTCTTCAAGCTTCTTCTCTCTGGCAGAGATTTTCGCCTGTTCAAAATGCGCCGCGCCGAGGTCGTTATGAATCTTCGCGCTCTGACCGGCGAACTTCAATGCGTTCTCGAACTCCCTGCTCGCGTCCGTGTACTTCTGTTGCGTGAGATAAAAGACGCCGAGCGCGTGATGAGTTTGCGCATTCGGAGTTTTTTCCGTGGCCTCGATCAGATCATTCTCGATACGACGCAGACGGTTCTTTTCGCGCGACTCAGGCGCTCCGCGTAACTGTGCCAAAGGCGCATAACCGAATTCGGAGATGCGCGTTTCGGTCGGCCTTTCCTGCCGGTAAATGGATTGCAGTTCGGCGAGTTCGTCCGTGTTATTTCTTCCGCCGAAGTAAATCGTCAAACCCACCGCGGCAATCAGCAAGGCCGCCAGAGCGACGGCATATATCGGCTGACGGAAGAACGCCTTGAGCGAAGAGAAAAACGACGGCGCTTCTACCAAAACCTTCGCATTCCGGGCCAGCGCCTTTTCCCTCAACGCTTGCGTCAGTTCCAGATTAAAACGTCTTTCAGGATTATCCGTGAGGGTCGCCTTGAAACTGGCCGTATCCGCTTCGTCGAGGCGATTGAACACGTAATCATTGATAATCCCGTCTTCGACAAGCGCGACACGTGAGCAGAACTCTTCGTCCGTGAACAACAACTCTTCGACCCCTTCGAGCGTCGTTTCATCCGAAACCCGGCCCAAAAGATACTCACGGATTGTCTGTTCATTGTTAAAGGGTGTGCCCATTGTAATTGTCGCCCGATTAGATATGT
>JBAVPI010000426.1:0-3471 GCA_049692915.1 Pyrinomonadaceae bacterium | reverse complement strand
GTTGCCATGTCGGGCGCGCGGCGGCGGTCGGCGCGGGCGCGGTGCTCGGCGATAAAACTTCACTCACCGATTACACGCAGACGGGTGGCGCGCTTTGACGGCGAAGCCGCGCGAAGGACTTACACCCATCCGGTTCGGCACGGACGGCTGGCGTGCCGTCATCGCGCACGAATTCACCTTCGATAATGTCGAGCGCGTCGCGCAAGCTTACGCCGACTATCTGACGAATCAGCCGCGTCAGGCCACGACCTCGAACGCAAATGAACAGGTCTCACAACCGCCGGGTGTGCCGCGCGAGATGTCGTCACAACCTCACGTCGTCATCGGATACGACCGCCGTTTTCTCTCCGAACAGTTTGCGCGCCGCGCGGCGGAAGTGTTCGCGGGCAACGAACTGAAAGTTTCGCTCTTCGATATGGACGTGCCGACGCCGCTCGTCTCTTGGGCCGTGCGCGAGAGCGGAGCGGCGGGCGGCGTGGTCATCACCGCTTCACACAACCCCGCGCACTTTAACGGTTTCAAAATCAAAGCCCCTTGGGGCGGAAGCGCGTCGCCGGAAATGACATCGGCTGTCGAATCGCTTCTCGACGCACGCGCGCCCCGTCGCGCTAACCTGCCCGAAACGAAGCGCGATGTTTTAGAGTCCGCCGTCAAGACTTACCGCGCGCAGGTTGCCGCGTATGTTGATCTCGAACGGCTTCGCTCGACGCGCGCACGAATCGTCGTTGACCCGATGCACGGGTCGGGTGGACGTTGGGTCGAGAGCTTTCTCGGCGGGGGCACGCTCGAAGTCGAAACCATCCGTGCGGAACGCGACCCGCTTTTTGGCGGCGTCGCGCCGGAGCCGATTGACCGCAACCTCTCACCGCTCAAGGGGCGTGTGCGTGAGACGGGCGCGCTCATCGGTCTGGCGACTGACGGAGACGCGGATCGCGTCGGCGCGGTCGGCGACGGCGGAGAGACGATGACGATGCATGAAGTCGTGCCGCTCATCCTCCTGCACCTCGCGCGCAGGGGTGGAACGAGCGGCGGCATCGTCCGCACCTTCTCGCAGTCCGTGCTGCTGAAGCGCATCGCCGCGGCGCACAACCTTAAACTTTATGAGACACCCATCGGCTTCAAGTACGTCGCCGAATTGATGCTGCGCGAAGACATACTGATCGGCGCGGAGGAGTCCGGCGGCATCGGCGTGCGCGGCCACATTCCTGAGCGCGACGGCATTTTGAATTCCCTGCTCTTGCTCGATGCGGTCGTGGCTTCAGGGAAGAAACCGGGGGAGATGGTGCGCGAGATGCATCGCGAGTACGGCGATTTTTATTTCGGTCGGCGCGACCTGCACACGGATGTCGCGAGCGGTCTCGAACTCGTTTCGCGCCTCGCCTCCAACGCGCCGCTGAAGGTCGGCGAGTATGCGGTAACGGGAGTCGAAACTCTGGACGGCACGAAGCTGATTTTCGGAGACGAGTCGTGGCTGCTTTTCCGTCAATCGGGGACGGAACCCGTCCTGCGCATTTACGCGGAGGCCACCTCCGTTGCGAAGATGCAAACGCTTCTCGAACACGGCAGTCGTGTCGCGGTGAACTCTTTCTAATTTCTTTCCATGCTAATTTCTTTCCATGCCCGAACTACCCGAAGTTGAACTCGTCGCACGCGCCCTCGACGGCCTCGTCGGTCAACGTCGCATCCTCGCCGCCGAGTTGTTGCGCCCGCGCCTTGCGCCTGAAACCACTCCCGAAATCTTCGCGCAGGCTTTGCGCGGCGCACGCGTCGAGTCGGTCACACGTCGCGGCAAACATCTGCTTTTCATGCTCGACAACGCGCTGACGCTCATCGTCCATCTCCGCATGACGGGCCGTTTCCTCCTGCTCCCGCCTGAGCGACAGCTTCCGAAGCACACGCACGCACTCTTTTATTTAGACGACGAACGGCGGCTTGCCTTCACCGATCAGCGGCATTTCGGCATGATGAAGATCGTGCCCGCAGCCCTGCTCCACGAGACGAAAGAGCTTCGCTCCCTTGCGCCCGAACCCTTCGCCGACGAGTTCACGCCCCTGTATTTAAGCGACGCTTTCTCGCGCTCGCGCCGCACGTTGAAAGAGACGCTGCTCGACCAGCGGCGCGTGACCGGACTCGGCAACATTTACGCTGCCGAAGTTCTCTTCCTCGCGCGCGCCAACCCCTTCACCGTCTCCGCCGACTTCTCGCGCCGACGCATCCCGCGTCTTCATCGAGCAATTCTCGACGTGCTCGACGAAGCCATCGCGCACGGCTCGACCATGAACGTTGACCCGGAAAATATTGACGGGAGTTATTACGGCGGCGGCTACGAAGGTCGCTGGCGCGTCTATGATCGCGAAGGCGAACCGTGCCGTGATTGCGGCGCGACGATTCGACGCACCACACACGCAGGGCGCTCGACCTACTTCTGCCCGCGCTGCCAGCGACGCTAGCGATTGCCGGTGTTATCAAGAGATTGACGGTGTTATGTTGAGTCTAATTTTGCGTTGGAGGTGAACGCTGCATGATGAATGATGAGATTGGTGATGGCGTCGGGTCGAAGGGTGAGGTTGGCGACGATGAGCCTTTCGATGTCGAAAGCACGCGGGCATCTTTCGCAACCGGCAAGCCGTCGGTAAAACATCTCTTGCCTGTCGGGCTACAGGTCATCAAACTCAACGAGCCATTCACATCTCTCGGCGACGTTGAGGCCGACCTCTCGCTCGTCGCCACGCGCATGTGGTTGAGAAAGACCAAAGATGAAATATTCCTGCATCTGGGAGACGTGGAGTCAGGTGCGTTAGAGGATTAATCTTTCGGAGGGAAGCTTATTGAAGTAAGGCCGCTCGCGGGTCGTTCATTGGTTCGTTCTCAATCCGACGCATCTCATCAGTCGCCCGCCCGCAAGCTCAACAGATCACACATGGCTTTGGTCATGGGCATCCCTGTAATCCACTCGATCCACAGCCATTGCCCGTTAGGGTTAATCTCCAAAAAGATATACTCACCATCCGCCGTGAGCAGCAGGTCTATCGCGCCGAACTTGAGGTCGAGTTTTCTGACCAACTCGAAACAAGCGTCTTCGATACTTCGCGGAAGCTTCAGACAACGGTGCGGCAAATCGAAGACTTCGGCGAGACGGAAATCAACGTGCGCGTCTTCGGATTGTGTGGCATCTATGCCGACGGCGAACAGTTTGTCGCCGATTACCGTCACCCGCACATCCATTGTTTTAACGACGAATTCTTGCAGGAAGGTGGGGCCGAAGCGGACGGAGTAGAGTTGCTCCCGATCTTTTTCGGTGACGAGGTGCGTGTAGAAAGCAGCGGCTCTTTCATTATTGTAGATCGTGGGAGCGCCGAGAACCTTGATGATAGTTCCGCGTGGATTGGAGTCGAGAAATGCTGCGGCGCGGTCAACATCATTTGTGACGATAAAGCGTGGGACTTTAAAACCCAGTTCCGTCGCCAGACG
>JBAVPI010000425.1:0-13331 GCA_049692915.1 Pyrinomonadaceae bacterium | reverse complement strand
CCCGTCGTCACCATCGTGCGCGTCAACCCTTTGCGCTTTCGCGGCGAAGTGCCCGAACGCGATGCGGCGAGCATCCGCGCCGGACAACAGGTGCGCGTCACCATCGAAGGCGACCGCAACTTCTACGCCGGTCGCATCGTGCGTCTCAGCCCGACCATCAACCAGCAGAGCCGCGTCCTCATCGTCGAAGCGGAGATCGGCAACGGAGGCCAACTCCGGCCCGGCAACTTCGCCAGCGCCGACATCGTCACGAGCGACACGGGGATGGCCGTCACCGTCCCCACGAACTCGGTCGTCACCTTCGCCGGTATCGAGAAGGTCATCACCGTTGAGAACGGCAAGGCGAAAGAGAAGCCCGTCACGACCGGACGCCGCGCCGCCGACTGGACGGAGGTTTTATCCGGCGTCAGCCTCGGCGACTCGGTCGTGCTCGACCCCGGCAACTTGCAGTCGGGGCAGACACTCAACGTCGTGGAATAGAGATCGGCGGTCGGCAATAATCTCAGCAGGGATCGAGTGATGAGGCGCGACGAATCGTTGTCGTCGTGTTGCCCGGCACAGGTGCATCTGTAAGGCTAACCGCTAGCCAGCTTTCTTTATGCAAAAGCTCGCGGAAATTTGTATCAGGCGACCGGTGTTTGCGGCGATGATCGTGTTGTCGCTGGTGGTCGTCGGCTCGGCCAGCTTCTTCAAACTCGGCGTTGACCGCTTCCCGTCGGTTGATTTGCCGACCGTGAGCGTGCGGACGAATCTGCCCGGCGCGTCGCCCGAAGAGATCGAGTCGGAAGTCTCGCGTCGCATCGAGGAGGTCGTCAACACCGTCCCCGGCATTGACCAGTTGCGCTCGGTCAATGCCCCCGGCACCTCCGTCGTCATCGTCACCTTCAACCTCGACCGCGACATCGAGACGGCGGCGCAGGACGTGCGCGACCGCGTCAGCACCATCACACGCGACCTGCCCGACGACGTGTTGCCGCCCGTCGTCCAGAAGTTCGACAATGACAGCGCACCCGTCATCACCATCGCGCTCTCAGGCGAGCGACCCTTGCGCGAGTTGACGGAGTTGGCCGACAAGACCGTGCGCGTGCAACTGGAGCGCGTGAATGGTGTCGGCGAAGTGAATGTCGTCGGCGGCATCGGGCGCGCCATCAACGTCTGGGTGGACGCCGACCGCCTCAACGCCTACCATATCCCCATCACGCAGGTGCGGCAAGCCTTGCAGCGACAGAACACGGACGTGCCCGGCGGCAACGTGGACGCCGGACGCCGCGAGTTGACGTTGAGGACGCTTGGCCGTTACGCAGACCCGCGCGGCTTCAACGATCTCGTCGTCGCTAACGTCAACGGCGCGTCCATTCGCCTGAGCGACCTCGGTCGCGTCGAGGACGGGACGAAAGAGCAGCGTTCCACCTCAAGGCTCAACGGCGCGCCGACCGTCTCGCTCGAAATTCGCCGTCAATCGGGCGCAAACAGCGTCGCCGTCATCGAAAACGTCAAGCGTGAACTGGCGCGCGTCGCCCCGCAGATGCTCTCGGACGTGAAGCTCGAAATCATCCGCGACCAGTCGCGCTACATCGAGGCGGCGCTTCACGAAATCCAGTTGCACCTCGTGCTGGGAAGCCTGCTGGCCTGCCTCGTCGTGCTGCTCTTCATGCGTTCATGGCGCTCGACGCTCATCGCAGGCATCGCGATTCCTGCCTCCGTCATCTCGACCTTCGCGATGATGCGCGCGCTCAACTTCACACTCAACAGCGTGACGATGCTGGCGCTCGTCCTGATGGTCGGCGTCGTGATTGATGACGCGATAGTCGTGCTCGAAAACATTTTCCGCTTCGTCGAAGAGAAACGGATGTCGGCGATGGAGGCGGCGCGCGAGGCGACCGCGGATATCGGCCTCGCCGTGATGGCGACGACGTTCTCGCTCGTCGTCATCTTTCTGCCCGTCTCGTTCATGTCGTCCATCTCCGGGCGTTTCCTGTACCAGTTCGGCATCACGGCGGCGTGCGCCATCCTCGTCTCCCTGCTCGTCTCCTTCACGCTCACGCCGATGATGAGCGCGCGACTCTTGAAGGTTGATGAAGGCGAAAGGATGACGGATGAAGAGAGGGCGAAAGTGACGGGTGATTCATCCCTCAACATTCCGTCATCATCCACCGGTAAAGCTGCGTCGCGTCGCGGCTTCTATGCGCTGCTCGACCGCTCTTACGCGTGGATGCTCAAACTCGTGATGCGCCACCGCCTCGTCGTTTCGGTGCTGGCCGTCTGCGTCATCGCTTCGAGCGTGCCGCTCTACAATCTGGTCAAGCAGGAGTACATCCCTTCAAACGTGGACGAGGCGGAGTTCGAGGTCGGCGTCAACGCGCCTGAGGGGACGAGCCTCTCGGCGATGAACGAGGCGATGGCGGCGGTCGAAGACGAGTTGCGCCGAACGCCGGGCGTGCGACTCGTGCTCGCGTCGGCGGGCGGCTCTTTCCTCGGCGGCGTCAATCAGGGTTCGGCCTACGTCCGCATCGCGCCGCACGAAGAACGGACGCTTTCCATCACGCGCCTCTGGACAAACTTGCTGGCCGGACATCCGCTCGATGCTTTCCGTCACAACTACACGCAACGCGACGTGATGCAGGAAGTGCGCGCGCGCATGAAGAAGTATGCCCCGCTCCGCGTCAGCGTGCGCAACGCGCCGTCCTTCAACATCGGCGGCGGCAATAACGACATAGACTTCGTGCTGCGCGGCCCCGATCTGCTCTCGCTCTACAAGTACGCGGAGGAGTTGCGCCAGCGCTCGCTGTCTCTGGGCGGCATCGTTGACGCCGACACGACGCTCAAACTCGACAGGCCGGAACTGCGCGTCGAGATTGATCGCAAGCGAGCCGCAGACCTCGGCGTTGACACTTCCGACATCGCTACGAGCTTGCGCCTGATGGTCGGCGGCGACGAGCGTGTGACGCGCTTTCGCGATGATTCGGTCAACGAAGACTATGACGTGCAGTTGCGCCTGATTGATCGCGACCGCCGCGACGCCGCCGGTATCTCGCGCCTATACGTGCCTTCGTCGCGCGGCGGACTCGTTAACCTGAGCAACCTCGTCACGATCAAGGAGGGCATCAGCCCTTCGCGTATAGACCGTCTCGACCGGCAGCGTCAGGTTTCCCTGCGCGCCAACGTCGCGCCCGGCTACGCGCTCGCCGACCGCATCGAAGCCCTACGCGGAGCGGTCAATGAAATGCATCTGCCGACTGCCTACACGACCACCATTTCAGGACGCGGGCGCGAGTTGGAGAAGACTTTTACCGAATTCATCTGGGCCTTCCTGCTCTCGATTGCGTTCATGTACATGATTCTCGCCTCGCAGTTCGAGAGCACAATTCACCCGATTACGATTTTATTAAGCCTGCCGCTCGCCGTGCCCTTCGCGCTCTTCTCTCTCTGGGCGACGAACGACACGCTGAATCTCTACTCGGCGCTCGGCATCCTCGTCCTCTTCGGCGTCGTCAAGAAAAATTCCATTTTGCAGATTGACCACATGAACAACCTGCGCGCCGCCGGACTTGTGCGCGACGAGGCGATCATGCGCGCCAACCGCGACCGCCTCCGTCCGATTTTGATGACGACGCTCGCGCTCGTCGCCGGGATGCTCCCGCTCGCGCTCGGCACAGGGCCGGGTTCCGAAGAGCGACGCTCCATCGCCATCGTCGTCATCGGCGGACAGTCGCTCTCGCTTCTTTTAACGCTCCTCGTCACGCCCGTCGCTTACTCCATCTTCGACGACCTCGGCACGACATCGAGTTGGCGCTCGCTCATGGCGCGCATCGCCGCCGTTCCGCAACGACTGGCCTTCGTCACGCGTTCTGCACGAAAGAGACGGCGCGCCGCCGCAGAAGAGCACGCGGGTGAAGCCGCAAACTTTGAAGAAGTCGAAGACGGGGGCGACTCCGACCTCACGCGCGAGCACGCCGGAGTCGGCGCGCGGAGCGATGATTGAACCGCCGTTTCCGCCCACGCGCGCGGTGGGTTACAATCTCCGTCGCCGCCGGACTCTTTCGCATTATTCTTCGAGCAACAGGATCGGCAACGCAGGGCAGATCGAGCCTCCGGTTCGTCTGTCACCTTAAATAATTTGGGAGCGCCCCGCATGGAAAAGAGAAGCGTCGGACGACCCGTACCGCGCAAAGAAGGACGCGACAAGGTGACGGGCCGCGCGCGATACATTGACGACCTGACGCTCCCCGGCATGCTCTACGGCGCGACCGTCCGCTCCCCGTCGCCGCGCGGGCGCATCCGCGAAATCATCTTCGACGAGCGCATCCCGTGGGACGAATTCACCATCGTCACCGCGAAAGACATCCCCGGTACGAACAGCGTCGCGCTCATCCTCCTCGATCAACCCTATCTCGCCGACGGCATCGTTAATCACCCGGAAGAGCCGATCCTTCTGCTCGCGCACGAAGATAAGTATCTACTCGAAGAGGCGCGACGCTCCGTCCGCTTCGACATCGAGCCGCTGCCGCCCGTCTTCAACATCGAAGACTCGCTCATGAAGAAAGAGATTATCTGGGGCGAGGACAACATCTTCAAGTCATACCTCGTTGACAAGGGCAACGTGGACGAAGCGTGGGCGGGCGCGCACTTGATCGTCGAGGGCGAGTACCGCACGGGCGCTCAGGAGCAACTCTATATCGAGAACAACGGCGTCATCGCCATCCACTCGGCGGACGAGGGCGTGACCGTGTGGGGTTCAATGCAATGCCCTTACTACGTGCACAAGGCGCTGATGAAATTGTTCAATCTCGCCGAGGATAAAATCCGTGTGGTGCAGGCCGAGACGGGCGGCGGCTTCGGCGGCAAGGAAGAATACCCTTCGATGATCGCGGGCCACGCGGCGCTGCTGTCTCTGAAGTCGGGGCGGCCCGTCAAGATCATCTACGACCGCGCCGAAGACATGGCGGCGACCACCAAGCGCCACCCCTCGCGCACGCTCCATCGCACAGCCGTCTCGCGCGAAGGAAAGTTGCTGGCGATGGAGATTGATTTCGTCGTTGACGGCGGCGCATACGCCACGCTCTCGTCCGTCGTCCTCTCGCGCGGCACGATTCACGCCGCCGGGCCTTACAGTTGCCCGAACGTTCGCATCAACGCCCGCGCCGTCGCCACGAACGCGCCGCCGCACGGAGCGTTCCGGGGGTTCGGTGCGCCGCAGAGCATCTTCGCCCTCGAACGTCACATGAATAAGGTGGCCGCCGCCGTCAACCTTTCGCCCGAAGAGTTTCGCCGCCGCAACTTCATCCGGCAGAATGAAACGACCGCGACGGGACAGATTATCCGCGAGCCGGTTGACCTGAACGCATTACTCGAACGCGCCTTCGCGTTGTCGGGCTATCACGCGAAGCTTGAAAGATTCGCGCGCGAGAATGAGGGAAGCACCGTCAGACGCGGCATCGGCTTCGCCACCTTCATGCACGGCGCGGGCTTCACCGGCTCAGGCGAAAAATATCTTGAATCGGTCGTCGGCTGCGAAGCGACGCCGGAGGGACAGGTGCGCGTCCTCGCCGCGAGCACCGAGATCGGTCAGGGCACGAACACCATCTTCGCGCAGATCGCGTCCGACGCGCTCGGCCTCGACTACGAACAGATCGAGACGGCGCAGCCCGACACCGCGAACGTCCCGAATAGCGGCCCGACGGTCGCTTCGCGCACCTGCATGATCGTCGGCAAACTCGTCGAGTCAGCCGCGCTCGGTTTGAAGCAGACGCTCGTCGGAAGCGGGCTGCTCGGTGAAAACTACACACCTGCGGAGTTCAGACACGCCTGCCGCGCGTACATCGAACGTTTCGGTGCGCTCAAATCTTTCAGCCAGTACAAGCAGCCCGCCGACATCAACTGGGACGACGAAAAGTACAGGGGCGACGCTTACGGTTCTTACGCGTGGGCCGTCTATGTCGCGGAGGTCAGCGTTGACTCGTTGACTTACGAAGCGCACGTCGAGGATTTCGTCGCGGTGCAGGAGGTGGGCCGTGTGATTCACCCGGTTCTCGCCGCAGGACAGATCGAGGGCGGCGTGGCGCAGGGCATCGGCTACACGCTCTATGAAAACGTCGTCTGGCAAGAGGGCCGGATGATTAATAATCAGATGACGAATTACATCATGCCGACCTCCGCCGACCTCCCGCCGATTCGCATTCATTTTGAGGAAACGTCGCACGGCAACGGCCCCGGTGGAGGCGCGAAGGGGATCGGCGAGTTACCGATGGACGGCCCCGCACCCGCCATCCTGAACGCGATTGAGAACGCCACCGGCGTCTCATTCACACACATTCCGCTGATGCCTGAGTCGTTGATGGAGAGCCTTGAACCTGTAGGGATTTTAGTTTGAGGAGATGAGCTTGCCGGAAGAGAGAAAAATATCAATCACCTGCACGGTTAACGGCGATGCCGTCACGCTTCGCGCGTATCCTTTCGCGCGGCTGCTCGACGTGCTGCGCGAAGAGTTGAAGCTGACCGGCACAAAAGAGGGCTGCGGCGAGGGCGAGTGCGGCGCGTGCTCCGTCAGCCTCAACGGTGAACTCGTCAACAGTTGCCTCATTCCCTTCGCACAGGTTCGTGAGGCGGAAATTACAACCATCGAGGGCGTGACGAGCGGCGAGAAATTGAGCGCCGTGCAGGAAGCCTTCATTCTCTGCGGCGGCGCGCAGTGCGGCATCTGCACGCCGGGGATGGTGCTCGCCGCCGCCGACCTGCTGGCGCGCATCCCTCAGCCGACCGAGGCCGACATTCGCCACAATCTGGCCGGGAATCTCTGCCGCTGTACGGGCTACATGAAAATTTTTGAATCGGTCGTCCGCGCCTGCGAGCGTGCGGGAGTCAAATCGTGAGAGCTTACCTGCCCGATTACGAGTTGATCGTCCCGCGCGACCTCGCGGAAGCTCTCGCGCTTTTGCATGATGAGCCGGGCGTGTGGAGGCCGTTCGCGGGCGGGACGGATGTGATGGTCGTGTTCGAGGGCGGGCGGCTCGCGCACAAAAAGTTCTTCAGCATACGTCACCTGCCGGAGTTGCGCGGCGTCGAAGAGACGACTGAACACCTTACGCTCGGCGCGTTGACGACCTACACGGAAGTACAGCGACACGCGACGATGCAGCGCGAGTTTCCGATGTTGTGTCAGGCGGCGCGCGAGACGGGCGGCATCGCCATCCAGAACCGTGGAACGCTCGGCGGCAACATCGCGAACGCTTCGCCAGCGGCGGATTCACCACCGGCGCTTCTGGCCTACGACGCGCAACTCGAACTCGTCTCGACGGCGGGCGCGCGTTGGATCGCTTACGCGGATTTTCACACCGGCTATAAGCAAACCATCATGCGAACCGATGAACTCGTCACGCGCATCCGCCTGCCGCGACCGCGCGAGGGCGCAAGGCATTACGCGCGCAAGGTCGGAACCAGACGGGCACAGGCGATCTCGAAAATCTGTTTCGCGGGGCTGGCGGAAGTGGAAGACGGAAGAGTCGTTAACGTGCGACTTGCTTTCGGGAGCGTCGCGCCGACCGTCGTGCGTTGTCGCGGCACGGAAGCGGTCTTGAGCGGGCAGAAGATTGACGCCGCCCTCTTCAATGCCGCGCGCGCCGAACTCACACGCGAGATCGCGCCGATAGATGACGTGCGCTCGACCGCGGATTATCGTCGCCGCGTGACGATGAATTTACTCGGCGAGTTTCTCACGCGGCTCTCGGCAAAATGATTTGTCACACTTGTCGTGAAGATCACATGTCGCGAAGGTCGTTCTATCGCGAGCGCGTTTTCCCGCTGGCAGGGTTTGAGTCGGTGAATCAATGAGAGCTTCAAACTCCTTCGTCATACGCGGCCGCAAAATCGTGACGCCCGCATCTTTCGGCCCCGCGTCAATCCACGTCAGCGGCGGTCGGATCGCGTCGGTCGGCGCATTCGAGGATGTCCCGCGGGATTGCGACGTGATTGAGACCGGAGATGACGTGTTGATGCCGGGCCTCGTGGATTCGCACGTGCACGTGAACGAGCCGGGACGGACGGAGTGGGAGGGCTTCCGGACGGCGACGCGCGCGGCTGCCGCCGGGGGCGTGACGACGATTGTTGACATGCCGCTCAACAGTATCCCGCCGACGACGACGCCGGAGAATTTCAAGGAAAAACTCTTGGCGGCGGAGGGGAACTGCTGGACGGATGTGGGCTTCTGGGGCGGCCTCGTGCCGGGGAACATGGATGCGCTCGCGCCGCTCGCGGAGGCGGGCGTCGTGGGCTTCAAATGTTTTCTCATCCACTCCGGCGTCGAAGAGTTTCCGAACGTGACGGAGGATGATTTGCGACCCGCGATGAGGGAGTTGGCGCGGCTCGACGCGACGCTCATCGTTCACGCGGAAGTGCCGGGGCCGGTGGACGCGGCCCTGCGAGAGCATGTGGAAGGCGCGGAAGAGAGTCGGCGACAGTACGCGACGTTTCTCAACTCGCGCCCGCGCGCGGCGGAAGACGAAGCGGTCGCACTCATCATCCGCCTGTGCCGCGAGACGGGCGCGCGCGTCCACATCGTCCATCATTCTTCATCGGACGCACTGCCTCTACTCCGCGCGGCGCGCGCGGAAGGTCTGCCGTTGACAATCGAGACGTGCCCGCATTATCTCTGCTTCGCCGCAGAGGAGATTCCCGACGGCGCGACCGAGTTCAAATGCTGCCCGCCGATTCGCGAGCGCGAGAATCGCGAGCAGCTCTGGGGCGCGCTTGAAGAAGGCTTGATAGACATGGTGGTGTCGGATCACTCGCCGTGCCCGCCGGAGTTGAAACGACGCGGGGAGGGCGACTTCATGCGGGCGTGGGGCGGCATCTCGTCTCTACAGTTCCGGCTGCCCTTGATGTGGACGCTGGCGCGCGAGCGCGGACATGGCTGCACAGACCTCGCGCGCTGGCTGGCGGAAGCGCCCGCGCATCTCGCCGGTCTTGGCTCAAGGAAGGGAAGGATTGCCGCGGGCTGCGATGCGGACTTCGTCATCTGGAATCCCGAAGAGACTTTTCGCGTCGAGCCGTCCATGATTCAACATAAACATAAGCTGACGCCCTACCTCGGACAATCCCTGAACGGAGTGGTGACGGCCACGTACCTGCGCGGCGAGAAAATTTATGAGCGCGGCGCGTTCGCCGTCGAACCGAAGGGCTTGATGCTCAAGCGTGGAGATTGATACCCGAATGCCTAACGACTTTATTGAACTCGTTGATCTCGCAGCCGAACGCCTCGGCGGGGCCGTGATCTATGCCAACGACGATTTCTTCGCGCCGAAAGAGAACTTGCTGAAGCAGGACGCGCCCGTCTTCATCGAAGGCAAGTACACGGAGCGTGGCAAGTGGATGGACGGTTGGGAGTCTCGCCGCCGCCGCACGCCCGGCTTCGATTGGTGCATCGTGCGACTCGGTTTGCCGGGCGTCATTCGCGGCGTGCTGGTGGACACGAGTTTCTTTCGTGGAAACTATCCCGAACAATGCTCGCTCGAAGCGTGTTCGGTTGAGGGAGTGCCTGATGTCGAGCTTTTGATCGGCGACGAAATCGAATGGACGGAGATTCTTCCGTCTGCGCAACTGCGCGGCGACTCGCAAAATCTTTTTCCGGTTGACGCTGCCGCGCGTGCGACTCATCTGCGTTTCAAAATCTTCCCGGACGGCGGCGTCGCGCGCCTGCGCGTCTTCGGAGAGGTTGCGCCGGATTGGGGGCGGCTCGAACGCGCGGGCGGCGAGTTTGACCTCGCGGCGGTCGAGCACGGCGGACTCGTCATCGCGGCGAGCGATATGTTTTTCGGTCATCGTCATAATCTGATCATGCCGGGGCGCGGGCTGAACATGGGCGACGGCTGGGAGACGAAAAGGCGTCGCGGGCCGGGGCACGATTGGGCCGTCGTCAAGCTGGGGACGCCGGGCACGATCCGTCGCGTCGAAGTGGACACCGCGCACTTCAAGGGAAACTTTCCCGAAAGCTGTTCGCTCGAAGCCTGCCGCGCCGACGAACTTGCAGAGGGAGCGGACGTAGGCACTCTGCCGTGGAAGGAACTGCTCAAGCGCACGCGCCTGCAAGCACACACGCGACATTTCTACGAAGAAGAGTTGGAGAACGCAGGCGACGCGGCGGTCACGCACGTCCGTTTTAACATTTACCCTGACGGGGGCGTCAGCCGTTTGCGCATTTACGGGAGCGCGGAACGGAACACGGAATGAGCGATCAACCCGAAGCGCGCAGGGACGGCGACGTTACCGTCGAAGCCTCTGCGGCGTTGACGCGTCTCAACAATCTGACGCCCGAAGAAGCGCGCGGCGAATTGTTGAAGTGCTGCGGTTCGACGAGGTGGGCGGAAGGCGTGACGGCGGCTCGCCCGTTCAGAGATGCGCGTGAGTTGTCGGAGACGGCGGATCGCGTCTGGCATGAGTCGGACGCTGATGACTGGCTGGAAGCGTTTCGCAGCCATCCGAAGATCGGCGAGCGGAGGGCCGCGCATGAAGTCGCCGCGCAGTCGTCGCGCTGGTCTGAGGAAGAACAGTCGGAGGCGCGCCCTTCGGCGGAAACAACAACTGCGCTCGCCGCGGCCAATCGTGAATATGAAGAAAGGTTCGGGTTCATCTTCATCATCTGCGCAACGGGGAAAACTTCGGACGAGATGCTCGCCGCCTTGCGCGCGCGACTCGGTAATGAACGGGACGCGGAACTGCGCGTTGCTGCCGAAGAGCAGCGGCGCATCACGCATTTGCGTTTGAGAAAGCTGCTGAACGTATGAGCGCCATCACGACGCACGTCCTCGATATCTCAACGGGCAGTCCGGCTCGCGGCGTGCGGGTCGCGCTTGAGATTCAGACTTCCGAAGTCGGCTGGAAGGTCATCGGCGATGGCGAGACGGACGCCGACGGGCGTTTGAAAACGCTGATGCCGGACGGCGCGGCGCTCTCAGCTGCAACCTACAGGCTGACGTTCGACACCGGCGCGTATTTCTCGGCGCGCGGCGTCGAGGGTTTTTACCCGCAGGTCAGCATCGTCTTCATCGTCCGCGACGCGTCGCAGCATCATCACGTGCCGTTGCTGCTCAGCCCCTTCGGCTACTCGACTTATCGCGGCAGCTAAAGTCTATAAATTTATCGGAGCTAACGAATGAAAATTCCGCCTGATGTGAGCGAGTGGTTAAATTTGCTGGCGCGTTGGATACACGTCTTCGCGGGAATTATGTGGGTCGGGACGACGTACTTCTTCACGTGGCTCGACGGTCGCTTTCACGACGCGCCGCGCGCCTCGGAGGACGACGGCAAAGTCTGGATGGTGCACAGCGGCGGCTTTTACGTCGTCGAGAAGCGCGGCGGGCTTGAGTTGAACCGCGCGCTGCACTGGTTCCGTTGGGAGGCAGGCGTGACGTGGCTGAGCGGATTTTTTCTGCTCGTGTTGCTCTATTACATGGGCGGCGGCCTGTTAGACCCGGACTCGCCCGGCCTGTTTGTTCCGGGATTGGGCGTCGTCTGGCGCGGCATCGGCCTCACCGGAGGGACGCTTCTCGGACTCGGTGTGCTCATCGTCGCGTGGGTCGTCTATGACCTCATGCACCGCTCACCGCTCGGCAAAAACGAAGTCGCCTTCGCCGCGATCTCTTATGTGCTGATCGTCGCCGTCGCCTACGTCATGACACACGTCCTGAGCGGGCGCGCGGCCTACATTCACATGGGAGCGATGTTCGGCACGATCATGGCGGCCAACGTCTGGATGCGCATCCTGCCCGCGCAACGCAAAATGATCGCCGCGCTCAAGGAGGGGCGCGAGCCGGACGGCGCTCTCTCCGCTTCGGCCAAGCTACGCTCGAAGCAGAACACCTTCATGGCCGTACCGCTCGTCTTCACGATGATCAGCAACCACTTTCCCGTCGCGACCTACGGGCACGAGTACAACTGGGTGATTCTTTCCGTGTTGATACTTCTGGGCTGGGGCGCGGCGAAGTTTATCAGGAGGGCTTGATGGAAAGCTCGGCGGAGCGAGTAGGTCGTTAACAGCGAAAGAATTCTCGGTCGTGCGGCGTCACACCCTTTGGCAAGTGTGACGCCGCGTTCATTTCCGGCGATTATAAATTCTGCCTGTTGTTGAGAATCTTCACGAACGAACCCGAACGTAGTTCTTCAATGGTGAGGCTTGTCAGGCGGAGCGCCTCGTCTTCGGTGACGGCTCCGCAGTTGATGGCGCGGAGGAAATAGTTGAGCAGGCCCTGACCCGTCGCGGCGTCGTCGAACACGTCGCCGACGAGCGTGGCTTTGGCGGCCTTCTCGACGAAGTTGCGAAGGCGTTCGGAGGCGGCGTCGAGGCTTTCGAGGAAGAAGGAATAGACGGCGGCGTAGCGCGTGGGGAGTTGCGCGGGATGCAAGTCCCAGCCCTGATAGAAGGCGTTCATCAGCGAGTGGCGCGTGTGTTCAAAGTGCAAGGCCCACGCGCGATGAACCGTGACGCGATTTTCTTCCGTCTGTTCGGCGGTGAGCGTTTGACCCTCTGCGGCGCGGTGCGGCGCGACGGGCATGATGTTGGTCGCGCCGTCTGAGAGCCAGACCCCTGTGCCGCCGTAGGCGACCTGCATCATGTGGCGCGCGAAGTCGCAGGCGGGGTGCATCATGTGCTGGTGCGCGGCGGTGATCTGGCAACTCGCCGTGTAGTCGTAAGTGCCGAAGTGCGCGGCGGTGCAGCGCCCGCGCGCCGCTTCGAGGAAGAGCGGGAGGTTGGATTCGCCGCGACTGTTGATGATGGACTGCGTGGTTTCAATCATCAGTTCAAGCTTGAGCGTACCGGCGGCAAGACCGAGTGCGGGTTCGAGCAGGTCGAACACGTCGGCGAGCGCCGTGACCTGTTCGGGGATGGTCACTTTAGGGAAGGTGACGTAAAAATTTTCGGGGAGGCGTCCGCCGGTCTCCGCAACGAGAGTCGAGACGAAAATATCGAGCGTGCGGATGCTGCGCTCGCGCAACTCTTCGTTGAAGGGCTTGATGCGGATGCCGATGAAGGGCGGAAGCGTGCCCGCGGACATCCCTCGCGCTACTTCCTGCGCGGCTGTTTCGGCGTGGCCGTCCTCTTCGGCGTCGGGACGATTGCCGTATCCGTCCTCAAAGTCTATGCGAAAGTCTTCAACCGGCTCGCGGCGCAATTTCTCCAACACGCGCTCGTAAATCGTGTAAGCCATCCACGCCTGACGTTGTTCGCGGCGCACCGCTTCGGGATTCAACTCCATCAGCGAGCGGAGCGTTGAATCGCCGCCGAGCGTTGACGGCAGTTCTTCAGCACCCGAAAGTCCGACGGCTCTGGCGAAGGTGAAGGC
>JBAVPI010000424.1:0-2457 GCA_049692915.1 Pyrinomonadaceae bacterium | reverse complement strand
CTTCGAGGCCGCGCTCGCAACTCGTCTCCGGGAGAATCACTGCGAACTCGTCGCCGCCGATGCGCGCGCCCGTATCTATCCCGCGCGTGCTGGCCTGAATGCAGTTGCCGACGAGTCGCAACGCTTCGTCACCGGCGTCGTGCCCTGCCTTGTCGTTGACCTCTTTGAAGTTGTCTATGTCGAGCAGCAGCAGGCAGAAGGGGTGGCCGTAGCGGGCCGCTCGCGCCACCTCGCGCTCAAGTTGACGCTCGAAGCGTCGGCGGTTGGCGAGTCCCGTCAGGTGGTCTGTGAAAGCGGCCTCCTCGCACGAATCGAGATAGTTCTTGAATTCGAGCAGCGTGCGCGAACGTGCGCGCAGCAGATCGAGGTCGGTCGGGTCTGTGATGTAGCCGAGCGCGCCGACTTCGGAACCGCGTAGAATGTCCTGCGCCCCGCCGCGCGCCGCCGACTGGATGATGACGGGGATGAAGCGCGTCTGCGGGTTCGAGCGCACGCGCCGGATCATCTCGTAGCCGTCCATGCGCGGCATCATCACGTCGGTGATGATGAGGTCGGGCTGGCACGACTCGACGGCGGCCAGTCCTTCCACCCCGTCCACGGCGGTCTGGACTTCATAACCCTCGTATCGCAGCGCGACGGCGATCAACTCGCGCTTGTCTGGCTCGTCGTCAACGACAAGGATATTAAACTTACTGCCCATAAAGGTTTCGTCGGAAAACTTTTGTTGCGCACCTCTGTGCTTCGTGTTAGAGTGCCCGCCAACAAGGACGGTTGCCGTTCGCGCTCAGTTGATTGCTACTTTTCCTCAGCGAACGCGGCACGCACGGAAAAGCCTCGTACTGCGAAAGCAGTTTCCACGCGCGTTTTTGCCTTTAACAATACGGCCCAAGCGATTCGCCGGAGCACTCGCGCTCCACCTCTTCGTCCGTGGCCTTATAGTCGAGCGCGAAAGACGAACCAGAACCTTCCTTAAAGTTTCTCAGCATCCATCCATACTAAGAGGAATCCCGAACCATGTCACAACCACGCGCCTGCGACCTGACCACGGAAGAGCGTCGAGAGATTATACGCTCTTCGGAAATCGGCGCGCGCCTAGACGTTGAGACGCTCGCCCGTCTGTCCGCAGAAGCAACGGCGATTGACTTTCGTCGCCGTCGCTTTATCTACCGGAGCGGCGAAGTGGCCGACGCTCTCTACCTGATCGCGCGTGGCCGCGTCAAACTGTGCGCCGTCGAAGAATTGTCCGGGCGCGAGGCCGTGATAGACATTCTCGGCGCAGGGGCGCTCTTCGGCGAGTCGGCGCTCTACGCGTCCGGCACGCGTGAGAAATGCGCTATGGCTTACGAAAACGTGCGCCTGCTGCGAATTCCTGTGGGAGATTATCAAGAGGGGATGGCGGCGAGCCACGAACTCTATGATTACACCTTCCGCCTCGTCGGTCAACGCCTCGCACGAGCCGAAAGACGCGTCGCCGACTTCGCCCTCGACACTATCCCGACCCGTCTCGACAAGCTGCTCGCCGAACTCTCCGAACGCTACGGGCGCGACGAACCGGGCGGCGTCCTGATAGACATCGCCCTGCCGCACCGCGAGATCGCCTCCATCATCGGTTCGACGCGCGAGAGCATCACGGTGCGCTTGAACGCGCTCCGGCGAGCCGGTATTATTGAGTTCGTAGATCGTAAAATTCTGATCAAGACTCCGGCTGCCAGCGCCACTGCCTGAAGAAGCTTCACAGCCGGAGGGGGCGTCAAACGCGCATCGCTCGTCGTGAAGAGCCGGGGCTTCAACTCTTTTCTCTTCACCCGCCGCAATCCACGATTGACGAAATGATTCCTGATGGCCGTTAAGAAATGTCCTTACTGCGGTAAGCCCACCGAGTGGAAAGATAACCCGTCCCGCCCGTTCTGCTCCGAACGCTGCAAGCTGATTGATTTTGGCGCGTGGGCCAACGAGCAATACTCCGTGCCCGCCGAAGAAATCCCGCCGCCGCTTGACGAGACGAGCGCCGACGCCGAGACGTTGAACGACGGCAATGACCGCAGCGGCACGCATTACTAATCCAACCCGACCACCGGAGACCGACGACACGCCGCGCCCTGCGAGCATTGTTCGCCCGCGCCCCTTGATGCTCGACGCGTGTGCCGCTCAGCGCGCGCTCGCGCTCCACGGGTTTCGATGTGTGCGCGCTCCGACGTGCAGCGTGCTTCGTCCACGGGCCTTCGTGTAGAATAACCCTTCGTTCCGGCCCGAAGGAGTATTGTCAAAAATGCGTATCCCTTTTCCCGCATCTTCGCGTCGCAGAAGCTCTCTGCCGGCGGCGCTCGCACTTCTTTGCGGCGTGCCCCTTTTCGCTTCGTGCAGTCTCGACGGCGCGTCGAAAAAAGACGTGTCCGTGGCAACGCCTGAGGCGAAGCAGCTGCCGCGCGCATCGCTGCCGATGCCGCCCGTCGAATC
>JBAVPI010000423.1:0-3232 GCA_049692915.1 Pyrinomonadaceae bacterium | reverse complement strand
GCGCGGGACTGTTCGGCGCGGACGGCGAGCGTGCGGGCGACGGCCAGATGGTGATGTTCGCGACGGACGGCGACGCAATCAAGATCGCAAACGCCGTGGATGCCGGCGCGCCTCTCGACGTGCTGCTGCTCGCAGGGATGCCGCTCGGCGAGCCGGTCGTGCGGTACGGGCCGTTCGTGATGAACACACGCGAAGAGATTCATCAGGCGATGGAAGATTATCGAAGTGGACGGATGGGCAAAATAAATTTTTAGACGAAGGATGAAGTCGAGATGACGGACGATCAAACAACCCGCGCGGGCGCGATTTCCGAAGAGACACGGCGGCATGTCGTTGAACTGCGTCACGCACTGCTCCGGCTCCACAAGACGCTGCTCGAACTCGAACGCGCAGCATACGAACGCGCGCGGGGAGGCATTTCCAACAGCGGAGAGTTTCTGCAACTCGTGATGAACGATCCTTGGTTCGCGTGGCTGCGCACGCTCTCCGGCCTCGTCGTGCAGATTGACGAAGCGCTCGACGCCGACGAGCCTCCCACAGAGGCGGATGCCGAAACATACATCGCGCAGACACGCGCTCTGCTGACTCCGAACGAAACGGGCGCGGAGTTCGGGCGCAAGTACTTCGACGCGCTCCAGCGCTCGCCCGATGTCGTGATGGAACACGCGAAGATCGTCAAGCTGTTAGAGGGCGAACGGAAATAATCGCGCGTCTGCCTTTCACGCCCGACGCTTTTCATGCCGTCCGTCACGCGAATCCGTGATAGCCTGCCGCGATGAACGAGAGTGCAGGGTTCACGCGCGAGAGGGCGATTGCCGAATACCACGAACTGCTGTCGTCGGACACGGGGCTGAACGCGGAATTTTTCGCGCGGCTCAAGAGCTTGATGAGCGCGCGGCGTCTGGTTTACGGCGGGCGACACCTCGGCGTCGCGTTGCGCCCGCACCTGCTCACGCGCACACAGTACGACCGGCTCGCGCGCGTGTCCGAGGTGGTCGCGGGTGCGTTCGAGAAAGTCGGCGCGGCGCTTCTTTCGGACGAGGCTTTGATAGACCGCGTCGGCCTTACGGACATGGAGCGGCGGCTCGCGCTCGTCGAACCCGGCTTCCGAAATTCCGCCGTCACGACACGGCTCGACGCCTTCGTTCACGGCGACGAAGTAAAGTTCGTCGAGTACAACGCGGAGAATCCTTCGAGCCTCTCGGATCAGTCCGGCCTCAACGAAATTCTCTTCGAGGTGCGCGCCCTGCAAACATTCTCGGAGCGTTACCGCCTGCGACAGTTCAACCCGTGCGAGAGCCTGCTGCGCGCGCTGCTCGAAACGTATCGCGAGTGGAGCGGTCAGGCCGGCCGCGCGCCGAATGTCGCCATCGTTGACTGGCCCGACCTGCCGACGGCAAACGAGTTCATCCTGCTGCGCAACTATTTCGCGGCGTGCGGCGTGCCCACCATCATCTGCGAGCCGGACGAACTCGAATACACAGGCGGCAAACTGCGGCGCGGCGACTTCAACGTTGATCTCGTCTACAAGCGCGTCATCATCCACGAACTGCTCGCGCGCTATGACGAGACGCACGCGCTCATGCGCGCATACACGAACGGCGACGTGTGCCTCGTCAATCCGTTTCGCTGCAAGATGCTGCACAAGAAGGCCGCCTTCGAGTTGCTGACGGACGAAGAACGGGCGCACTGGTTCACGCCGTCGGAGAGGGAAGTGATTCACGCCTGCGTGCCGTGGACGCGCCGCGTCGAGGCGAGGCGGACGCAGTATCGCGGAGAGTCAATTGACCTGCTGGAGTACGTCAGAAAAAATCGCGCGGATTTTATTCTCAAGCCGAACGACGACTACGGCGGGCACGGCGTCTTTCTGGGCCGCACAGCGAGCGAGGCCGTGTGGGATGAACACCTCTCGCGTGCTCTGTCGGGCGACTATGTCGTGCAGGAGTTAATCGAATTGCACACGGAAGAGTTCCCCGTCTTCGACGACGAACATTGGAATTTGCAGGCGATGTACGTTGACACAAATCCTTTCCTCTTTCGCGGCGTGGCGGACGGCGCTCTGGTGCGGCTTTCGGATTCGCCCATCGTCAACGTTACGTCCGGCGGCGGCGAGACGGGTTTCTTCGCCATCGAGGGCGAGGTTCACGTCTAGTCCCCTTTGAAGATGATTGCCACTGATTAAAAAGTCGCGCCCGCCGCGCCTATCTCACGCGCCATCTCTCTCCTCACGCCATCGCAATTCGCCATCAAACGTCTGATTCATTTCCGCGAACTTTTGCGCGTTACCGTGTGAGAGATTAATTCGGCGCGACCGCCTGCGCGGCGCGCGCCGGAGAAGGAGAAAAGTTATGCAGACGAATGTACAGAGTGCGATTGTCGTCCCCGCGAACGGCGGGGCGGAGTGGAACGTTCTGGGAACGGCGATGAAATGTAAGGTCAGCGCCGTTGAGACGGGCGGGGCGTATTCGATTGTTGAGAACAAAGTCGCGCCGCTCGACGGCCCGCCGCCGCACGTGCATCACAACGAAGACGAGATTTTTTACGTCGCCGAAGGCGAATTCGAGATTCATTGCGGCGCGGAAACCTTCAACGCGACGAAGGGCGCGCTGGCCGTGCTGCCGCGCAACGTCCCGCATTCCTTTCGTAACGTCGGCGCGACCGAAGGCACTCTGCTCGTGACCATCACGCCCGGCGGCTTCGAGGAGTTTTTCGCCGAGGTCAGCCGTGAGTTGCCGACCATGCCGCCTGACATCGAGAAGCTGAGGGGCATCGCGCGCAAGTACAATCTTGAATTTTTGATGTAAGGCGATGCGGGGTTGAGACGAGCAGGAAGCAGAAACTTTGACCTTCATTTTGACCTTCATGCGGTGCGCGCACTCGCATTGTCAACGAATGCGCGCGCCGCACGAGGGTTAAAATAGCGGGCGACCGGTGCTCGCCGGGGCGTTCAAATTCATCATGGCCCGGAATCGAGCGGCGGCAAATTCGACCCCCGCAGTTGATCGTTGAGCGCCTTCACATCCGTGCTCTTGAACTGACTCCAACATGCCAGCAACTCCGTGAGCGTCCGCTCGAACTCGCTTGCGGCAGCGACGGCCTGCGTCGTCGGCGCGGCATCCGAATCCTGTAAGGTGTCGAGCAGCGACTCGAAAGAAGAGTTGATTTTAGAGAAGCTCGACTCGGCCTGTCCGCCCGGAGCGGGCGGGCGTGGCGGGCCTCCGCTCTCGAAAGC
>JBAVPI010000422.1:0-6182 GCA_049692915.1 Pyrinomonadaceae bacterium | reverse complement strand
CTGTAGCTCGTCCTGCGCCGCGCCGCTCGCATGCTTAACCGAGGGTGGCAGAAACCGGACGCAGCAGAGCGCCGTTTCAACTTCGCCGACGCGCACGAAATGTTCCGTCTCGTCGAGACGCTGCGCCAGATAGTTCGCGAGTTCGATCTGTCGCTCGATGATGGTTGCGTATCCGCTGACGCCGAGATGCTTGAGCGCCATCCACACTTTCAGCGCGTTGAAGCGGCGCGTGCCGAGTTGCCCGTAGCGAAAAAAATCGTACTCCACATCTTCGCCGCCGCGCTCGTCGCTCAGATATTCGGGCGTGATGTCGAAGCCTTCGCGCAACACCCGGCCTCCGTCACGCACGAGCAGCGCGCCGCACGCGAACGGCACGAACATCCACTTGTGCGGGTCAATCGTAATGGAATGCGCGCGCTCGATGCCGCGCAGACGCCAGCGATGTTTCTCGGAAAAAGCCAGCCCGCCGCCGTAGGCCGCGTCAACGTGAAACCAGAGATCGAACTCGGCGGCGACGTTCGCCAACTCGTCGAGCGGGTCAACGATGCCGGTCGAAGTCGCGCCCGCCGCGCCCGCGATGCAGACGGGCGTGTGTCCTTCGGCGATGTCGCGAGCGATTATTTCGCGGAGCGCGTCTGTGCGAATGTGGAAACGTTCGTCCGTCGCGACCTTGCGCAGATTGTCGCGACCGAGGCCGAGGATGTCCACGCTTTTGATGAACGAATAGTGACACTGTTCCGAAGCATAGACGATCAGATTCCCGGTCGCACCGGAGGCGCGCAGGCCGCCGTCGCGCGCTTCACTCGCGGCGCGGTCGCGCGCGCACTTCAACGCCACGAGGTTCGCTTCGGAGCCGCCGCTCGTGAGCGTGCCGAAACTCTCCGGGCCGTAGCCGATCAGCTCGCAGAGCCAGCGGAGCACGCGCGCCTCGATGATGCTCGCCGAGGGAGAGTTGCGCCACGCCGCGCCGTTCTGGTTGATGGCGGACGCGAGTGCATCGGCCCACACGGTGAGCGGCAGCGGCGTCGGGTTAAAGAGTCCGAAGTAGCGCGGGCTGGGGATGTTCATCGCGTGCGGCACGGCGTCGCGCGCGAACTGTGCGAGTATCTCTTCCGCGCCCGTGCCCGTGACGGGAAGCGGCTCGTCAAAGAGTTTCTCCAACTCGGCGGGCGAAGCATTGGAAGCAACTTTCGCATTGTCGAGCGACCGCGTATAAGCGGCGATCAGCATTGTGAACGCTTTTCCAAGTCGCTCGTGCTCCGCGGCAAACGACTCGCCCGTCATTTCTTTACTGTGCATCGAAACAGACATTCGTTATTCTTCCCCGGCACGCAACAACAAGATGAACGCGCGAACCCTAACACCCTCCGATGAATTTGTGAACGCACTGGCACGCCACGCCGGAAGCTTCGATCTGGCACTGACTGAAGATGTCGTCAGGGCGCTGCGGGAATATTTCGAGATGGTGACTGCGTGGAACAAGCGGCTTCATCTCGTGGCCCCGTGCCCGCCCGCCGAATTTGCGACGCGACACGTCCTCGAATCGCTGCTCGCGCTAAACTTTCTCGACGAAGGCGCGCGCCTTGTGGATGTCGGGTCGGGGGGCGGTTTGCCGTTCATCCCCTGTCTCATCGCGCGGCCCGACATCAGCGGCACGTTGTTCGAGTCTTCGCAGAAGAAGGCCGTCTTCCTGCGCGAAGCACTCCATCGTTTTGACAGGCGCAGAGCCTCGCATGTCGTCGCTGAAAGATTCGAGAACGCCACCCCGCCCGCCGCAGACGTTCTGACCTGCCGCGCCCTCGACCGCTTCACAGAACTATTTCCCGCGCTCGTTTCGTGGTCGTCCGACACCGGCCAGATGCTGCTTTTCGGCGGGCCTTCCCTGCGCGCCGAAATCGAACGCGCGGCTCTCCCGTTCGACGCGTTACTCATCCCTGAAACTCAACAACGCTTCCTCTTCATCGTCTCGCGCACGCCACTTTTATCATAAATCACGCGCGCGGAAAATCGCCCCGCCGACAAACAAAAGAGGCGAGACGCGCCGTGCGTATCCCGCCTCTGCTGCCGTCAGAAATAGAGTTGCGCCGCTAACGCACAACGTTGATTCCGATCAATTGCTGGCCCGCGATGACGTACTCCGCGGGCGGCAGTTCTTTCTCGTCAATCGGCGACAGCACCGTCGGCGTGTACCCGCCAGCGGTGCGCTCGCTGTTGAGTGTCGCGACGAAAGAGGGTGGCAGGTTCGGCATCTCATCCGTTCCGATGACCGCGCCCGAAGTGATGCGGAACAGCTTGACGTAGAGGCGGTCGTTCTTCTTCATCTTGTTGATGGAACTGACAAGCTGGCCCAAATCTTTCGGGACGAGGTTCTGCGAAGCCGCCGCCTGTTGCAGAGTGCCGCCGTCGCCGACGAAGAGCAGGAGTTGGCCGGGCGGCACATCCGTCGGAATCTGCACGGGGATGCGCTGCACGAACTGTTTGCCCGACTCCGTGCGGATGTAAGCCTGCACCTCGACGCTTTCGCCGGGATGCACTTCGGTGCGGTCGAGCGCGATGCGGTCGAGCGTCGCGGTCTTGCGCGAGTCCGTGGCGACGATGTCGAGCGTGACCGGCCCCAACTCAACGTTGTCGAACCCGCTCGACATCAGCGCGGCGACGGGCGCGGCCACCGAGCCTGCGGCGTTGATGCCTGCGCCTGCCATCGAGAAGCGCCGCTCAAGATAAATCGCGTCCTGCCCTTTGACTTCGATCTTTCCACGCACGCTGATGGTCGAATCGCCGAGGCTGCGCTCGCTGGATGTAATCGTGTTGTAGATGGTCATGTTGAGCAGGAGCGGGGTCAGAAATTCGTCGCTCGCCACTTCGTAGTTGTACGTTTCGACGTGCTCGCGGCTCGTGTGGAGATTGATTTTGACGGGAATCATCTTCGGCGCGTGGCCGAGTTGGCCGTAGATGCCGGTCGCGCGATCCTGCGAGATTGAGCCGACCATCTCGCCGGGCACGGTCAGCTTAAAGGAGTTCATCGTGTTCGGAATAACGGTCACGACGGATGATTCGGACATCGGCATGTCGGACGTGCCGAGGCTGAGGAAGGGATGACCGAAGGCGTAGATGCGGTCGCCGTCGCGAAACGTCACTGTGCCCGAAGCAGCCACGCCGAAATCCCCACGGATGAGTTGCACGCTGATGGACGAACCCGGCAACAATGTTTGATCCGTCACTTTCCCAAGCGGCGTCATCGGCGAAGAGCCGCCCACGCCCGCGACGGGCATCAGTCCGTTGCCCTGAAGTTGCGAAGTGAACTGCGCCAGCGTGTCACCCGAAAAACCGCTGAAGACGAGCGGCGTCGCGATGGGCGCGAACTGCTGTCCGAGCAGACCTGCGAGGGGCGACCCCGTTGCGACCGGCGCGATGAAAGAGACACCGGAAGCATTAGCGCGCGGCAATTCCGGTTTCCAGTTCGTGCCCATCAGTTGTGTGTACGAGACGGCGTGCGGTTCGCGCGGAAAGCCGAGTTGGTCGTGCTCGCCCGCCTGCGTGCCGCGCTCGAACATGTCAATCATCTGCTTGATGGGAGTGATGCCCGCAATCGGCTCTTTCGCGAACGGGAACGCGTAGGCGACGGCCCCGACGAGTTTGCCGTCAATGAAGACGGGCGAGCCGGACATCCCCGCGAAGACGCTCGTGCGGTCAACGTTAGCGCCCGTCAAGCGCGCGATGATGACCGACTGCCGCGGCTGCGGGTAGCCGGGCAGCACGCCCAACACTTCGACGCCGAACTCCTGCGTCCCAGTTCCGGCGAAGACCGTCTGCCCGACGCCCTTCTGCCCGACCCGCACGTCTTCGAGCGGGTAAAAGCCTGCGGGTTGAGTTCCCGCGGCAATCTTGCTTTGCCCGACGGCGGAGGCGCAGAGTGCGAGGACGAAAACGAAAGCAGCGACGAAACTTTTCTTCATTGAGTAACCTCGGAAAACTGAAGCGACGAACCTTCTCATCGGATATAAAGAAGATGACAGCGCCGGAGCGCGTGCGTGATGCGCGCAAAAGCCGGCGAGGGAGTCGGAAACGGCGAGAACCGCCGCAGTCCGAATATAGCCGCCACGCCCGACCCGGTCAAGCAACCCCCGTGATTCACAGATGAGCACCGAACCTCATCGGTTGCTTGGAGTTAGACGCGCCCCGTGACGACTCCGCGCGGCGCTACAGAAACGTCTTGCCGCACGGCTCAGGCGCGTGTTAACGTGCGCTCCGAATTAACGCCGCTCTCTTAACAAGTCCACATCGAGCGCAATCCGCGATGACCACGTCTGACTTTGAAGGCTTCATACTCGCAGGTGGAGCGTCGAGCCGCATGGGCACGGACAAGGCCCATCTGCGACTCGGCGGCCAATCGTTCGTCGAAAAAATCAATGGCGAGCTTTCGACCTTCACGCAACGCGTCAGCGTTGTCAGTTCCAAACCCGACGCGTGCGCGTGGGGCTTGCCTGTCGTCATGGACGCACATCGCGGTGTGGGCGCTCTGGGCGGTCTCCATGCGGCGCTCGCGCACGCCGCCGCGCCTTGGTCAGTCGTCGTCTCTTGCGATCTGCCGTTCGTGACGACGGACTTATTCCGTCATCTCGCATCCTGCGTCGGCGAGGCGTTTGACGCAGTCGCTCCGCTTCAAGAGGATGGACGCGTGCAACCGCTCTGCGCGATTTATCGTACACGGGAGTGTCGCCGCGAAGTCGAAAAGTTGCTTCAAGAGGATGAGCTTCGACCGCGTGAGTTGCTCGCACGCGTGCGGACGCGCTTCGTGAACTTCGACGAGCTATCGAGCCTCGACGGTGCGGAAAATTTCTTCCTGAACATCAACACGCCCGAAGAATACGAAAGGGCACGCATCACGACGACCGTTTTGAAGACCTGAAATTGATTGACCGCGTGCCGCGCAAGCGTCTTCGCGAAAGCGCCTGCACGGCGACGGTCATTTTTAATTCGTCGTTCTTCATTTACAATCACACAAGATGTCAGCGCGACGTAGAACAGGGCGAAAACTTTTCAGGGCTTTGCTGCCGGTGCTGCTGCTGGCGGTGTTGGCGCTCGTCGGCTTAACCGCGTGGATGATCTATGGCGCGGCGCACCCGACGCCGCGTGCTTACCTCGTCACGCCGGAACAGTTCGCGCAACTCAGCGACCGCGGCGTAAAGGCGACGGACGAGAACTGGGCGAATCACGATGGCACGCGCGCACGCGGCTGGCTTCTACGCGGGGCCGAAGGCGCTCCGGCTGTGTTGCTCGCGCATCGCTACGGCGCAGACCGCTCGTGGCTTCTCAACCTCGGAGTCAAGCTTAACGAGACGACGAACATGACAGTCTTGCTGCCCGACCTGCGCGGGCACGGCGCAAATCCCCTCGTCGGCGCGACCACTTTCGGCTCGCTCGAAGCGGAAGACCTGCTCGCGGCTCTCGATTTTCTGGGAGGGTTAAAGACGGCGCAGGGGCATCCGCTCGTCGGGGAATCTTACGGGCTTTACGGGGTTGAGTTGGGCGGCTACGCCTCGCTCGGCGCGGCGCAAAAGAGGCCGGGCATCACTTCGCTCGCGCTCGACTCCGTGCCCGACTCGTCCGACGATGTGTTGCGCACAGCCGTCAGAGGACGAACCGGATTCGACAGCGCGGTCTTGAGTTTGATGGCTCGCATCGGTGCGCGTTTTTATTTCAGCGGCTACTACCGGAACAACTCGACCTGCACGACGGCTGAGAGTTTGAAAGACGCGCGCGTGCTTCTTCTTTCCGGGCCGGATGCCGGCCCCCTGCGCGCCTCGACGGAGATACTGGCGAAGTGTTTTCCCAATCCCACACACGTCGAATCGCTCACCGATCTCCCGCTCAGCGGTTACAACGTTTCGTCCTCGGCTGAGCAGGGCGAAAACTATGATCGCCGCGTCATCGAGTTCTTCCGCCTCACGCTCTCCAAGTCTTAGAGACCGCCGCCGCTCTGTTTTCAAAAATGCGCTTCTTAATTTCGTGCTCGCACGTAGATGAGCGCGACGTTGCCGTTATCGCCGAGGTCTCGTGTCTCCAACTGCGACTCAGACGTGATCTGCGCGGCGTACCTGCGCGGCACGATGACGAGCGCCCCGCCCGCGCTCGCCCGCGCGGCCTCGACAATCTGGCCCGCGCCCTCGAACTTGACCGGC
>JBAVPI010000421.1:0-10291 GCA_049692915.1 Pyrinomonadaceae bacterium | reverse complement strand
CGGTTCGCGAAAGCCTGTTCGAGCGCGGCCTCCTGCGCCTGTAACTCTTCGATAGAGCGGTCGAGTCCGAGCACGGAGGTCGTGAAAGGCGAGCGCGTCGGCGTGACGGGTCGAGAAGGTGGGGGCGGCGTTGTTGACGGCCTTTCCGATCTATCTTTCGACGCGCCGCCGTCGCGTCCGGGCGCTGCCTCTCGCGGCTTGGCGGGAGTAATTGCGGGAGGACTTTTGATGACTTCCCGTTTGGACGTGTCTGCCAGTCCCGTTTCGCGCGCAGGATGCGGGGTCGGCTCGCCGCCTGTGGGCACGGGTTCAAGCGCGGGCGTGAGAATGTCTGCGTTCGTCTGCGCGCCCCTCGCTTCCAGATTGTTTGCGGGGGTTTCGAGCGGAACACCCTCGCCCGTCTTGGCATGTTCCTCCGCAGGCTTCGTCGCGGGTTCGTTGAGGCCGAGTGTGATATAGCGGTCTTCTTTTTTTCGTCTCCAGAAAAGTGCCATTGTGTGCCTCGAACGCCCTCGTAAATTTAGCTCTGATTCAAAGTCGTTGATTATAGACGCAACTGCCGCATCGCGACAAAACGATGCGGCAGTCGGCGCGGCGAATTGTTAAGTTGAACAACTGGACGAGTGCGGCGCGGGGCGGCGAGTTTTTATTTCTGGGCAGGCGTGGAAGCGTCCGCATTCGGCCCCTTCGGGCGCGTGAAGAATGCGTCCTCGATTCCGACGTTATGCTTCACTTCGTAGAGACGAATGGTCACGGTTAATTTCGGATAAGTCTGGCGGACGACCGTGGGGACTTTGACTCCGTCAATTTTCGCGAAGCTCCCGAACGAGATTGATCGCATCGAGTCTTCATCCGCCTTGCCGCCGGGGAACTCAGTCCTCACCATCAATCCGTTCCCGGCGTCGAAATACAAAAGTTCAACGCTGCCCTTCACGGTGGTGGCTTCGATCATGTCTGCGTCGCGCCCGTCGAGACTTCTTCTGCCCTTGAAAATCGCCTTCGGGTATTTCTCATAAAAGGCCGCGATGTCGTCGTCGAGATTTTTCTTCTCGCTGGAGGACTTGTCCGGTTCCGTTCCGACCGCCGCGGTGTGCGGCAACTGGCTCCAACTCGCAGCCCCGATTCGCGCATTGATAAGCTGCCCGCCGCGCTCCGGGATGTCGAACACGACCAGAGTTTTATCCGGCGCTTTGGCGTAAGACTCGAACGTGCCGTTCAAGTTGAAGGGCGCGACCTCGATCACGCCGCGCATCACGCGCGTCCGTATCGCCATTCGCGCGCGTCTCTCGCCCTGAGCCGCGACGTACCTTTCAAGTATCCGGTCAACTTCCGCGTCGTGCGCGAGCGTGGCCGGATGAATAGCCGTTGACGTATGAAGGACAGTCACCGGCGGCGGTATGCCGTGCAGCTTACGACGCTTCGCTGTCTGCGCCGTGCACAGTGACGGCGCGAGCAGGCAGACGAATGAAAGTAGTATTAATCTTTTCATGGAAAGAATCTTTCTTCAAAATAATTGTTGAGACGACCGTCAAACGGCTGTCGGCTGCGCCGTGGATGCCGCATCGCGCAATGCGCTTGACGGCTTCAGGCTAGGAGATTTCGACAACTCTTCGGCGCGTCGCGAAAGGCGTGCGCGACCCGGCCCGATCTGTCCCGCCGCGCATGCTGCGACGAGCGCCGCGACCACTCTTTCGTCGTAGCGCGTGCCGACGTATGTCTTGATGAGCGCGAGCGCGTCTTCGAGTTTCATTCCCTGCTGGTAAGGACGGTCGGTGGTCATCGCGTCGAAGGTGTCGGCGACGGAGACGATGCGCGCCTGCATCGGGATTTGGTCGCCCTTGAGTCCCTGCGGATAGCCCTTGCCGTCCATCATTTCGTGGTGCATGTACATGCCGGGCAGGAAGTCGCGCATGGCCGGTATGTGCGACATGATCTTGTACCCTTTTTGCGGGTGGCCCTTCATTATCTCGTACTCTTCGGCGGTCAACGCGGCGGGCTTCTTCAGGATGTTGTCGTCAATGCTGATCTTGCCTACGTCGTGCAGGAGGGCGCTGATGCGCAGCTTTTCGAGTTCTTCGTCGGGCAGCCCCAAGCTTTCGCCCATCGCGATTGAGAAACGCGCGACGCGCTCCGAGTGGCCGCGCGTGTAAGGGTCTTTGCCGTCAATGGCGGCGGCGAGCGCCTTGACCGTGCCGAGGAAGAGTTGACGATTTTCTTCAGCCGCGCGTCGTAAATCTTCGATGAAGTTTTCCAGCCGGTCGGTCATCTGATTGAACGATGTGCCCAGTTCGCCCAACTCCGTGCGGCTGCGGACGCTGATGCGTTGCGAGAAATCGCCGCCCGCGATGCGATGCGCGCCTTCGGCGAGTTCGCGCACGGGCCGCGTCATCTGTTTGGCGAAGAGGAAGCCGATGACCAGTGCGAAGGTCGCGGCCAGCAGACTTATCCAGAGCGTCTGCCGTCGCATGTCCGTGACGGATTGCAGGGCCGCGTGTTCATCCTGTATGGCGATCACGCCGAGCAACGCTTCGTCGTCGAGTCGCGCCGTGGCGTAAGCGCCGAGCATCTTCACCTCTCGACCATCGCGCTCGGACGTGAAGGGCGCGAGCGCCGACTTAACCTGCTTGCCCGTCGCCATCCACTCCTGCACGACCTTGAGGTCAACCATCGAACGCTCGGCGAAAGCCACGCGCGCGTCCGGGTGAGCGACGGCGCGTCCTTCCGGGTTGACGACGAAGATAACGGGCAAGCCCCGCTCCAGCAGTTCGCTCTCGGTCATCGAGGTCTGCTGCTGCACCGCCGCGAAGGCTTCCTGAAATGAGACAATCGCGACGACCGCCGCGATGACCGTCGTGCCTTCACTGCCGCCCATCACCGGCGCGGCGACCGTCAGGCCCATCTCCTGACTCGAACGGATGACGTGCGGGCCGCTAATGATTAAGCCGCGCTCGGACATGTTGGCGAGCGTCGCGTTAACGCGCGCGTTGACTTCGTCGCGCCCGATGGCGTCCGGCTTATAAGCGATGCGCGGCGTGCCCGCGACCGGCATGATTGCCAGCGCGATGAGATTCTGGTCGTCCACCACGGCCTTCTGCAAACGCGCTTCGCTCCCCTGCTGTCCGAGCACGCCCACGCCGCCCGTCAATTCAAACGCGCGCGCCAACCCCGTCACCACGTCTCGATATCTCTGCCCGTAGAGTTCGAGTTGACGCGCCTTGTCCTGCACGAGTTGCGCCTGATAGCGACCCTCGACCGAGCGCAGTTCGTCGCCGCTGCGATTCGACAGCATCCAGCCCGCCATGCCGAGCGGCACGAGGCCGACCACCAAAAGCGTTCCCAGAACGATGTAGAGCAGGCGCACTCGCCCGAAACGTTCAAACATGACTCAGGGTTTTTGAGCAACGAAGATGAAACTAAAGAGGCAGGCGTGAAATTCAGACATCTCGCACGACCAGACTGCCGGGCCGCGCTCAGTCTTTATATTAAGGTCTAGCCAACAACGATGTCAACGGTTTGATAAAGTTTAACTCTCTGATACGACTGAGCAAAGGTCGTCGTTTTGAACTTGGCAGGTCGTTGGACGGAAAATCACGGAGTCAACGCTCACGGGTTCGTGGTAAAACTGCGGGCGTCGAATAATTTGATAGACCAACGCACCGACAGGCGCGTCTAAGTTATTGAGCGTGCTACTCGAAGACGTTCTTGACGAGCAAGTTCCAGCCAGCACTTGGGAGAGACATTGACGCCGACGAGTGACGAGCAGATCGTGGAGCGCGCACTGGCGGGCGATGCGGACGCCTTTGGCGAAATCGTGCGCCGTTGGGAGCGCAAAATCTTCGCGCTTGCTTTCGGCATGCTCGGCAGCGCGGAAGACGCGCGCGACGCGACGCAGGAGACATTCCTCGCCGCCTTTCGTAACCTGCGTGGTTTTCGCGGCGAGGCGAAGGTCTCTTCGTGGCTGCACCGCATCGCGGTCAACCAGTGCATCACACGGCAGCGGCGCGTTCGCTCGCGCCCCGAAGTCGGCCTCGAAGATGAAGTCGAAGCGAAGGGCGAGCGATTTCTTTCGACCTCGGCGCACGCTTCGCCCGCACGCTCGACTGAGAATAAAGAGCGTCGAGAGGCCGTGAGGAAGGCCGTCGCCGCTCTGCCGACAGAGTTGCGCGAAGTGGTCTTGATGAAGGAATTTGAAGAATTGACGTTTCAAGAGATCGCCGACTCGCTCCAGATACCACTGAGCACGGTCAAAAGCCGGCTCTACACGGCGCTCAAACAGTTGCGACTGCGGCTCGGAAGATACAGCATGGAGGTTGCCCCATAATGAACGAGAAGATGAGACCTGTTGAGGCCGACGAGACAGCGCGCGCCTGCGAACGCGCCGATGAACTCGTCACGTACCTCTACGGTGAAAGCAGCCCCGAAGAAGCCGCGACGTTTCGTCGCCACGCCGGCGAGTGCGCGGTCTGCCGCGATGAGTTGACGGCTTTCGGCAGCGTGCGCAACATCGTCGGCGACTGGCGCGCGGATGCTTTCAGCCTGCTGCCCTCACTGGCCTTTGAGCAAGCGTCGGCTCCGGCTGTCAACGAGCGCGCGCCCGTCGCGCGGAAGCGTTCGGCGCTGGCGGCGATTCGCGAATTTTTCTCCCTCTCGCCTTTGTGGATGCAGGCTGGCGCGGTCGCCGCCACACTCCTGTTTTGCGCACTGGCCGTCCTCACGGTTGCCCGCGCGGAGATTCGCTGGGACGCGAGCGGAATCGCTTTGCGGACAGGCGTGGGCGAGCGCGTCGTCGAGAAAGAGCGCGTCGTCGAAAAGCAGATTCCATCGCCAAACAATTATACGGCGGAGCAGGTCAACGCGATGGTCGAGGAGCGTGTGAACAATCAGATAGGGACGGAGCGTGCGCGCTGGCGTCAAGAGCAAGATGAGAAGACCGCTGCCCTTCTGACGGCGGCGGCGAAGAGAACGTCCCCGCGCACAACCCTCGTCGCGGGCAACGCCGCGCGCCGTCAGGATAGTCAAACGCCTTCCCTTAACATGACGCGTCGAGACCAGTTTAGCGTCGCCGAAAATAATAACGATGAAGCTCTGCCGCGACTCACGGACATTCTGGGCGAAGTAAAGGAGCAAAATTAACGAAGCCCGCGAACGTCGCTTTGACCATATTTGAACGTTGCTTTGACACTGTTTGATTGCCCCGCCGGTACGAGGTTTTAAGATGAGCATGTTGCACGGCAAGTCACTCTGCGATCTCACGCTCCGACTTGCTTTCACACTGGCGCTGATATTTTCCGTCTCTGCTGCACGCGCGCAGGGTCAGACTCAGGCTGCGTCGCCGTCACGCGAAACCACCACGGCACAGGCGAGACCCGCATCCAACGACGCGGCGGCGAGCCTGCTCATGCAACTGAATCTTAAGCCCGAACAGATCGAGCAGATGAAGGAGATTCGTCGCCAGAGCGCGCCCGAAGCCGCCGCACTCATACGCCGCCGCAATCAGGCCCGCCGCGCACTCGACGAAGCGCTTTATTCCGACGCGCTCGACGAGTCGTTGATTGGACAGCGCGCGGGCGAAGTGGCCGAGGCGCAGGCGGCTGTCGTGCGTCTGGAAGCGCAGACGCAACTGAGAGTCCGTCGCGTCCTGACGACCGAGCAGGTGCAGATGTTTCGTGGCCTTCGACAGCGGGCGCAGCGTCGGCAGCGCATCGAGCGACGCCTCGAAAGGGGCGTCAATCCGGATGAATCTCCGCGTGAAAATATTAATCGCCGACTCAATCAGCGGCCCGACTTGCTCCGCGACGGAATCAAGGACGTTCGCCCCGACGCGCCCGCCGACGGGATACGCAACTCAAGACCCTTCGCCCTGCCGCGCGCGCGTCGTCGCAGACCATAAAAGCATTGACGTGTGACGTGTGAGGGGCAGCAAGTTTCTCCTAACCCTTCACCCGCCACACATCACACCTCACTCTCTTTCCTGCTTGACGCCTCTACCTCTTTTTGCGCATCATACCTTGCTTGTTCTAGCTAATCGCATTGGAAGTTTCTGACGGCACACGCGCCGTTCGCTTTTGTCCCACGCCCGCGTCGGGCGAAGGCCGTAGCGGACGGCATATCTCCCGCTCGATGGAAATAATTCGTCTCCTATTTTTCGCATGAACATTTTCCTGCGCGCCCTGCTGGAGGTACAGGAGTCCACTCTGCTTGCGGCGCGCGCCGCGCGGGGCCTGTTCCGACGCCCGACCTACATCAACGAGTCGGTCGCGCAGATGGACATCATCGGCGTCGGCTCGCTGACGATTATCCTCCTCACGGGTTTTTTCACGGGCGGCGTGCTCGCGCTGCAAACCTACCCGACGCTGAAATATTACGGCGCGCAAGATCAGACGGGCTTTCTGGTGGCGACGGCGCTGGTGCGCGAGTTGGGGCCGGTCTTGACGGGGCTGATGGTGGCGGGTCGCGTCGCCTCGGCGATTGCCGCCGAACTCGGCTCGATGGTCGTCTCGCAACAGATAGACGCGATGCGCGCGCTCGGCACAGACCCCGTGCGCAAACTCGTCGCGCCGCGCATCCTCGCTCTCGTCGTCACGCTGCCGCTGCTTACCTTGATCGCAGACCTCGTCGGCATCGGCGGCGGCTGGATGGTCTCGACGCAACTCTTCGGCATCTCTTCCAGCATGTACACATCATCCGTCTGGCTGGGGCTGACGACGGACGACATCGTCGGCGGCTTCCTCAAAGCGTTTGCGTTCGCGCTCATCGTCGGGACGGTGGCGTGCAGGCAAGGGTTGAAGACGGAGGGCGGCACGGTCGGCGTCGGGCGCTCGACGACGACCGCCGTCGTGATGACTTCGATACTGATTATCGTCTCGGACTTCTTTATTACAAAGGCATTACAGGTTATTCTAAACACGACATCCTAAAGGCCGCGGGCTTCCCTTATGGCGATCACAGACTTCGAGGAACAAAAAAAGGTTGACGCGCACGGGGAGACGGACGGTCAGGTCAGCGAGGCCGCCGCCGAGTCCACCTTCGCCGAAGTGGACGACAAACAGCGCGCCATTCCCGCCATCGAATTTCGCGACGTGCATCTCTCCTTCGACGAGAACAAGATTCTCGACGGCCTGAGTTTCAAGGTTAATCGCGGCGAAGCCAAGATCATCCTCGGCGGCTCCGGCGGCGGCAAGTCCACCACCATCAAGCTCGTGCTCGGACTACTCAAACCCGATTCGGGCCGCATCCTCGTGGACGGTGAGGACATCACCGATTACAACGAGGCGCAGATGATGGGCGTGCGCAAAAAGATCGGCATGATTTTTCAGGAGGGCGCGCTCTTCGACTCGCTCTCCGTCTATGACAACGTCGCTTATCGTCTCCACGAACAGGGCGTGCCTGAGGACGAGTGTGCGTCGGAGGTGCGGCGGATGCTCCAGTTCGTTGACCTCGAAGACGCGATTGACAAGATGCCGATTGAGTTATCGGGCGGCATGCGGCGTCGCGTCGGCATCGCGCGCGCACTCGTCGGCGGCCCCAAGATCGTGATGTTCGACGAGCCGACCGCCGGACTCGACCCGCCGACGGCACGCACCATCTGCGAACTCGCCATCAAGCTGCGCGATCTCGAAGACGTATCTTCGATGTTCGTCACGCACGAGATGAACAACGTCGAGTACATGACGAACGAATACGCGGTCGTGGACGATCACGGCGAAGTCATCTTCGAGCAGGAGGGCGAGCGCCTCTGTCTCGTCAACACGAAAATCCTGATGCTGCGCGGCGGTCACATCATCTTTGAAGGAACCGACGAGGAGTTGCGTAAAACCGACGACCCGTACATCATCCGTTTCATCCGGGGACGCTGACGAAAGGATGTGGGATCAGGGACGAGGGTTGGCAGAAGGGTTGAAGCTTTGACTTTATCCTTCCACGCTCGTTTCCCATCCCTACTTGAATATGCCTCCAACCAAAAAGAGCATCGGATTCCGGGAACTGCGCGTCGGCATCTTTATCGTCGCCGCGATAGCCGTGCTGATTTTCCTGATTCTCAACGCGTCGGGCGACATCTCGCCGTTTGCGAAGAAGCTGAGCCTGAAGGCGCGCTTCGCCAACGCCGACGGCTTGCGCAACGGCTCCGAGGTGCGGCTCGCGGGCGTCCGCATCGGTAAGGTCGAGGACGTGAAACTGCTGCCGCCGTCGGATAAGCCGACCGACCCGAAGGTCGAGGCCACGCTCTCGATCAACAGTGAAATTGACGGCAAGCCCGCCACGGATTTGATCCGCACCGACTCGACGGCGGTGCTCGGCAGCCCCAGCATTCTCGGCTCCGATAAGTTGATAAACGTCGCGCCCGGCACGGCGCTCGGCGAGCCGGTCAAGAACGGCGCGACGCTCCCGCCCGGTCGCGACGCAGGCTCGATTGACGCGCTCACCTCTTCCGGCACAGACCTCATGCAGCAACTCAACAAGCTGTCTTCGCAGTTCACGGACATCGCAGGCAAGATTAATCGCGGCGAGGGCACGCTCGGACGCTTCGTCACTGACGAGCAGTTCTACAACAACCTCAACGCCACAATCCGCGAGACGAACGACGTGATTCGCCAGATTCAGTCGGGGCAAGGGTCGGCTGGCAAATTCGTCAACGACCCGGCCCTCTATAACAGCCTGACGGCGACGAGCGACTCGCTGCAATCAATCGCCTCAGACCTGCGCGGCGGGCGCGGCACCGCAGGCAAACTACTCACCGACGACGCCATCTACAACGACGCCCGCGCCACCATCGCGCGTCTCAACCATTCGGTTGACGACATCAACCTGATCGTCACAGACCTGCGCGGCGGGCGCGGCACCGCAGGCAAGCTACTCACTGACGACGCCATCTACAACGACGCCCGCGCCGCCATCGCCCGCTTCAACACCGCCGCCGAACGCATTGACAACGTCGTCTCCGGCCTCCAACGCGGCGAAGGAACCGCCGGCAAACTTCTGACCGACGACCAACTCTACTCAAACGTCAACCAGCTCTCCTCCGAGTCCGTCAAGCTACTCTACGACTTCCGCCAGAACCCCAAAAAGTATCTGACCATCAAGTTCGAGTTATTTTAGGAAAGATTTTTTGATTGTCGGAGGTCAATTAAGTTGCGTACTGATAAATAAAGTTGCGTTCGCCTTTGGTCCTATTTGGGAAGCGACCTTAGAAAGGTCATGGAACGACTCTTCTATGAGCGTCAAGGAGATTGCTCGAAAACTCAGCACAACTCCTATAACGATAAAGTATCAAGCAGCACGGCTACATCTCATATTCCCTCGGCCAGGGCCTACATTGATATTAGCAAGTAAGATTCTCCAGAAGGTTCTAAACACGCCCTCTCCCAAGAAAACAAAGGACCCAAGTGTCTACCGCCGAGTTTGGCTCTCCTTTCTGAGCGCTCATCCAGAAGCCACAAGAACGAATTTGCAAAAAGTTCTACTCCCTCATGTTTACAGTTGGCTGTATAGACATGACAGGGTGTGGGTAACTTCCAGTATGCCGCCTCACCGCGGGAACATTGGTCGGCCTTGTCCGGTTGATTGGATAACTCGCGACACTCAACTTTCAGAAGCAGTGCGGAATACATCTTTAATAATTAAGACCTCTGAAGAATTCCCAAATCGTGTAACGAAAACAATACTTGCGCGAAGTATTAACGAAAAGAGACTATTGTTTCAGAAACAAGCATTGATTAGGCTCCCGCTAACAATGCTAGCCCTGATCGAGGCCACCGAAACGGTAATCGAATTCTATATACGTAAAGTGAAATGGGCGGCTGGCAGTTTTCGTCAGGAAAAGGTGGTACCAACTTGGAAGGAATTAGAGACTCGCGCCAAGATCAGATGGTATAACAGATGCATAACAGAAGTGAGAGATGTTATTGATTCTGAACTGCGATCTTTTCATACCCACTGTGCGGCAGGCATATCTGCGGTAGCTTAATAGATTGAATAAAAACAGATCGACGACTAGCTAATGATTTGCAGCTTCACCGATCCTTATTCTGATGAGTTGCTCTATAGCGTCTGCGCCCGTTTCCAAGATCGGATGCAGTATCCGAACAAGAAAACTACGCAGCAGCAACTGTTCAGTACGACTTGTCGAACTGCGGCTGTTGATTTACCAAGCAATATAAAACACCTTCTTAGTAACCTGCATCCGCTTCACCGCTATACAGCAGACCAAATCATCGATGGTCATACGCTGCTGCCGTACTTTTCCCCGTTTCTACCAAGCGAACGTGTCACTCAACTTCGCGAAGATATACAG
>JBAVPI010000420.1:0-5404 GCA_049692915.1 Pyrinomonadaceae bacterium | reverse complement strand
CGCTGGAACGCATGCGCGCGAAGTTCGGCACAGACCCGTCGGACGTGCGCGCCGCCATCGGGCCTGCGGCTCGCGCGTGTTGCTACGAGGTCGGGCCGGAAGTCGTCAAAGCCTTCGCGGAAAAATTTCCGCGCGCCGCCGCGTGGTTTACGCCGACGCGTGAAGGACACGCGTTCGCCGACATTCAAAGAGCCAACGTCGCGCAACTCGTCGAGGGTGGTGTCCGCGCAGAGCGCATCCACGTGCTCCCGCTTTGCACGATGTGTCGCACAGACCTCTTCTTCTCGTATCGCCGAGAGAAGAGACAGAACGAACGGACAGGGCGGCTCATGTCCGTCGTCGGTCGCGCGTCAACGTCACTTGAGAGTTAACGGCGCGGCCTGCTTTCGTCAAAGAGAAACTCCAGACAAAAATTTGCGCAAACCCTTAACGACGCTTCCGACCGCCGTTGCCGAAGTACTGGCCGTTGATGCGTGGGGCGGATTCGTTTGCGCCGACGATGGCGATGGCGAGCGTCAACTGGCGCGTCGCGGGCGGAAAGCAGACCTCATTGGAACAACTCTGGTAACGCACGTTGACGCGGACATTCGTCACGCCCGTCTCGAAATTCGCGGGCACCGTGACGTTGAAACGCGCGATGGCACGACCCTCGTAAACCGCCAGCCGCTCGTTGGGTGCTTCGTCGCCGAATTTGAAGTTGCGGACGATGGCGCGCGGGTAAGTGACCGGCGTGACGCGAAAGCCGCGCGGCGCTTCGATCTTGATCGTCGTCGGCACGGAATACTTGCCGAGCGGTTTGTTCGAGTTGACGTGCAGCCCGCCGGGAATATCCAGAACGATGGCCGCCTGAAAGCTGCTCCCGCGCTGCGCCCTCTCGACCGAGAAAAAGCCGTTGACGTTGATGTTACCTTCCGCCGCCGCAACCGTCGAAGGAGCGACGGGGACGGCGATGTTGACGGCGGTGGCCGTCTTGTTACCGGATGAACTGAGCACGAGCGCGAGCGTCAGCAGAAAACTCGCGCGCCTGATAAAGAAGTTTCTTTTCATATTCAAGTTGAGGTGTAAATCTCGCTTCTCATAATTCCGTCGCATTCTACATGTGCTCAACGGAAACAAAAACGATGCGCGCCGCAAAGACGAATCAACGCGGACGCGCAACGCTCTCAGGTTAGTTGATACAACGCAGGCGGCGCGTTCGTCGTGCGGCGGGCGGCGAGTTGGCCGCAGGCGGCGTAAATGTCCCGACCACGCGGGCGACGGACGAATGCCTGTACGCCCTTCGCTTCGAGATGCGCCTTGAACGACTTCACGCGCTCCTCCGTCGAGGGCCGGTAGGGCAACTCGTCGGCGGGATTGTGCGGAATCAGATTCACCTTCGCGCGCAGCCCGTGCCGGTTGAGCAGATTCGCGAGCCGACGCGCGTGTGCGTCAGAGTCGTTGACCCCGTCGAGCATCACATACTCGAAGGTGAATCGCTCGCCCGGCTTAAGCGACTCCTCAAACTCTTTGCACGCGGCGAGCAGTTCGGCGAGCGGCCAGCGTTTGTTGATCGGCATCAGCACGTCGCGCAGTTCGTCGTCGGGGGCGGCGAGCGAGATGGCGAGGTGCGGTCGGTCGGGCGTGTGGGCCAGTTCCCTGATCTTGGGGACGACGCCTGCGGTCGAAACCGTGACGCGATTCGGCACGATATGCAGCCCTCCGGGGTCGGCCATCACGCGCAACGCGCCCATCAGCGAATCGAAGGCGAGGAACGGCTCGCCCGCGCCCATCGCGACGAGGTTCGTACCGCGCGGCGTCTTCGTGCCGACTCCGTAGGCATCGTTTAAGGCGATGATGACCTGCTCGACGATCTCGCCCGCGGTCAGCGTGCGCAGCAGTCCGAGTTTCGCCGTGAGGCAGAAGTCGCATTGAAGCGGGCAGCCGGACTGCGACGAGAAACAGATCGTGTCGCGTCGCTCTTCGGGGATGAAGACGGTCTCGACGGGCAGGCCGTCGTGCGTCTTCATGAGATAGCGGCGCGTGCCGTCCGAAGCGACGTAACGCTGTTCGACGGTGAGCGTCGAAGCGGTCGCGCGCTCGGCTAGACGTGCGCGAAAATCTTTCGGCAAGTCCGTCATCTCGTCGAACGTGCGCAGGCGGCGACGGTGCAACGCCGTGAAGATTTGGCGTCCACGGTACGCGGGTTCGCCCGCCTCCGAGACGAAAGACTCCAACCCGGCCCTCGTTAACCCTGTCAGATGTACGACGCTTTTCATTGCCCGCTCATTTTAACATCGCGCCTCACCATCGCACAGTTGCCCTGCGCCGGACTCGATCCTGCGCGTCGCGCGGAGTGATGTATAATCCGCGCGACGCAGGCCAACACAGTCTTGAAGGGAGAGTCCGTTTGTGAAGCGTCGCATCTCGATCACCGTCATTTGTCTCGTGCCGACGCTGCTCGCCGCAACGGGCTGCCGCACTCTTTCGAGTTTCTCGCAGACGACGAAGAGCGCGAGCGCCCGCGCGCAGCCCGACGCACACGGACAAACGGCAGCGCCGCGGCCTTCGAGCGGTTCGCCGTTTCTGGACAAACTGGTCGAAGCCGCAATCGAGCGGACGACGCATGAGGTGCGCTACGATCCGGCTTACGTCCGTCTGCCTTACCCCGGCGGCGACGTGCCCGCCGAGACGGGCGTGTGCACGGACGAGGTTATCCGCTCTTATCGCGCCGTCGGCATAGACCTCCAGAGGGAAGTGCACGAAGACATGGCGCTCAACTTCGCGGCCTACCCGCGCACTTGGAAGATGAAGGGGCCGGACGCGAACATTGACCACCGGCGCGTGCCCAACCTGATGGTCTTCTTCGAGCGTCAAGGCGCGGCGCTGCCCGTCACCGCGAACGCGAAGGACTACAGGCCGGGCGACGTGGTGACGTGGGATTTGGGCGGCTCGATGACGCACATCGGCATCGTCGTCAATCTTCCTTCGCCCGCGGACGAGAATCGCTTGCTCATCGTCCACAACATCGGGGCGGGGCCGCAGGCCGAGGACGTGCTCTTCAACTGGAAGATCACGGGCCACTATCGCTACTCCGGTCTGAGGAAGTAATCAATCGCAGAGACGAAATCACGAGAGACGCTGAGACACAGTTTGTCTTCAACACATTTGCTCTTGAACGTGTTCCGCGTCGCTGTGTTGACACTCTAAAAGGTTCTGCATGACTCAAGAGTTTGCACTCGGCATCGAGGTGCGCCCGTCGCGTATTGACGGCAAAGGGTGCTTCGCGACAATGGAATTTAAGAAGCGTCGGAAGATCGCGGAGTTGACGGGCGAGCGCGTCTCGCGCGTCGAGGCGGCGCGGCGGATGCGCGGGCGTCGCCGCCTGCACATCTGCGCGATTGATTCCTACTGGGGCATAGACGCGAGCCGCGGCGGCAACGGCACGCAGTACATCAACCACTCGTGCGCGCCGAACTGTTTCGTCCGTATCATGCACGGGCGCATCATCTTCTTCGCGCTGCGCGACATCGAGCCGGGCGAAGAGATTACGCTCGACTACGTCGAGTCGTACCACCCGGACACGAAGGGCTGTCGCTGCGGAGCGCCTCTGTGTCGCGGCACGATTAATCTCATCAAGAGACGAGGTGCGGACAAGTTTTGAAGCTCGATGATTTCGGTTGGGATGCGTTCTTCGCGGAAAGCTTCGGCCCCTTCGCCGACGCCGGATACGAAGCCGCGCGCGTCTTTCTCCAACACAACAAAGTCTATATGCTCTACACCGAGAGGGGCGAGACGTGGGCCGAGGCGACGGGCCGCCTGCGTTATCACGCGCGCGGCGCGCAGGATTTGCCTGCCGTCGGCGACTGGGTTGTGATTCGCCGTTCAGCCGAAGAGGGCAAGGCGAAGATTCACGACATCCTGCCGCGCCGGAGCAAGTTTTCACGCAAGAGCGCGGGCAGCACCAGCGAAGAGCAGATCGTCGCGGCCAACGTGGACACGGTCTTTCTCGTGACGGCGCTCGACGGCGATTTCAACCTCCGACGCCTTGAGCGATACCTGATTATGGCATGGGAGAGCGGCGCGCGGCCCGTCGTCGTCTTGAATAAGGCGGACTTGAGCGAGGAGGTTGACGCCTTTCGTCGCGAAGTCGAAAAAATCGCGCCCGACGTTCCGGTGCTGCCGATGAGCGCGCGTCGCGACGAGGGCATCGAACAACTTCTGCCGTTCGCCGGAAAGGGTCAGACGGTCGCTCTCATGGGTTCGTCCGGCGTCGGTAAATCCACCATCGTTAATCGGCTGCTCGGCGCTGAATCACAGCGCACGCAGGAGGTGCGAGAGGGGGACGACCGCGGCAAGCATACGACGACGCATCGAGAGTTGTTCATCCTCTCTTCCGGCGGCCTCGTGATAGACACGCCGGGGATGCGCGAACTGCAACTGCTCGTGAGCGAGCGCGGGTTGAGGGAGACGTTCGAGGACGTTGAAGAAATTATCCTGCGGTGTCGTTACAGCGATTGCCGACACGAAAACGAACCGGGCTGCGCCGTCCTCGAAGCTCTCGGCGACGGGACGCTCGATGCCGAGCGATACGCCAGTTATCAAAAGTTGCAGGGAGAGATGCGGCAGGTGGCCGTCCGTCAGGATCAACGTGCGGCGCAGGAAGAAAAGACGCGCGTTAAGCGGCTGACACGCGCCCTGAACAAAAATGATAAGCGGCGGTAGTTAACTAAGCGGCGATAGTCAGTTCGGCGGCAACGGTTGGAGCGTGTGAACGATAACCGGCGCAGGTGAATAATAGTTAGCGCGGGCGAACAATTTTATGTCTCTGGAAACTGATTTCATCGTCGTCGGCAGCGGCATCGCGGGACTTCGTGCGGCGCTGGAACTGGCCCACGCGGGAGCGCGCGTCACCGTGCTGACGAAGGAGCGCACGGACGAGTCGAACACGGAATACGCGCAGGGCGGCGTCGCCGTCGCTCTGTCGGAAGACGACGAAGCATCGCTGCACGAGGACGACACCGTGAGCGCGGGCGCAGGGCTGTGCGACGAGCGGGCCGTGGCCGTGCTGGTCGAAGACGGGCGGCGTTACATCACGGAGTTGATCGAGTGGGGGACAAAGTTCGACCGCGAGGCCGGGCAACTGCTCTTTACGCGCGAGGCCGCGCACTCGCGCAACCGGATTCTGCACGCGCACGGCGACGCGACCGGCAGGGAGATCGTCCGCGCACTCATCGCGCGCGCGGGCGTCGAAAGAAACATTACTTTCCTGCCGCACGCGGCGACCGAAGAGTTAATCGTCGAGGAAGGGCGCTGTCGCGGTGTGCGCTATCTCGACCCGATGGTGCGCGCGCCTCGGAGTCTGCGCGGGCGCGGGGTGGTTTTGGCGTCGGGCGGAGCGGGCGCGCTCTTTCAGCACACGACGAAC
>JBAVPI010000419.1:0-3815 GCA_049692915.1 Pyrinomonadaceae bacterium | reverse complement strand
TGATGGTGTAGGCGATCTGCCAGTTCGAGCCGTCCCAGCAGATTTCGTTCTCGCCGGGGAAGTAGAGCGAGTTGGACGGCCTGAGCGTGATGACCGGGCCGACGGGGTCGCCGTCGCGCGAGATGCGCGTGGCCTGATTGCCGGAGACGAGAAGCCAAGTGTCGCCGTTCGACGAGACGCGCGCCGCACCGCCGTTCGGAAAGATCGTTTCGGGGCCGACGCGAAGCTGGTTGAAGTTCGAGTCGAACGTCAAGGCCCACGTTTTATACGGCGGGCCGTAGGTCATGAAGCTCAGGAGATAACGGTCGCCCGCGCGCGCGAGGTCGGGGTTGCCCATGAACTGGTTGTGGTGATTGTAGATGACGCGCCCGCCGGGATCGAGCACCGTGCCGTTGTTCGCGACGCGCGCGACGAGGACGCCGCGCGGGATGTTCGTGCCCTCCTGCGGCAAGACTCCCTCCCAGACCACGACCCAATTATTAGAAGCGTCGGTGATGACATTGGCGGGCCACGTCTCGACTCCGCTTTTGATCAGGATGGGCGTCTGGTCGAGCAGCACTCCGGCGGGCGAGACGCGCGCGGCCAGAAGGTCTGTCGTGTAGCGGTCGTCGTCGCGCGTCGCGTACCACGCGACGAGATAGTTCTGGCCGTTCCAAGCGACGCGCGGGTGATTCTGATCGTAGTGAGCCTGCGCCACGACGATGGGCGTCTGGTCAATCGCCTGACCGTTCGCGTCGAGCCGTGCCGCGTAGATGTCAACCATGCTGCCGAGGCCGGAGTTGTCGTTCGAGACGTTCAAGCCCCCGATGCTCGCGCCCGCCTCGCCGGATTTATAGGCGGTGCGCGCGTCGGCCCAGACGGCGAGATAACCGCTTGTGCCCTGCGCGATCTGCGGCTGTTCCTGTCTGCCCGCCGCTGCGCCCGCGCCCGCGTCGCCCGGCAACACGACGGGTTCTGGCAAGCTCGACTGTGCGCCCGCTGCGCTCCACAAAGTCGGGATCAACAAAACGGCGGCGAAGAAAGCTGTGAGAAGCAGCAGACTCTTCGCGTGGCGGCGAGTTCGGGGCAAACGAGACATCAACGAATCTCCTACCTTGGAACACTTGACCGGGCCTTGGAAGCACCGCGCGCAACTGTCACCAAGTGGAATAAACCAAGCGGGGAACTCGGATTGGATAGTTATGTGGTTGTCCTGAATGTCTGACTAACGAAGCACAGCCGCGCTGGAGGCCGTGCATCTCGGACAGAGGTTCGGACGAGGCGGAAAATACGACACTCGAACGGCAATTATGATGCCCGCGCGCGCCGCCCGGAAAATTCACGGAAAGCATCGAGAAAACAGTCTTCAACGGCAGTCGCTTGCACCGTTTCATGTATTGAATAAGAGCGATTCACGGTTAACTCCACGTCGGACTTGCATCCGAAGCAAATTTTTCAACATTTACTATATTTAAGAGAGATTCTCTTCTAACTATAAACGCGTATTACGGCGGCAAACTCCCACACGACCGGAGAAAAATGTTAGTATCGGCCTCGACTCCCCGCGCCAAAACAACAGAACTTAAAATCAGAAACCCGACTGCCGCATCGCTTCAAAATGTCCGGCAGGAGACACACATGCAGACGCCCGAAGGCATCACGTTACTGCTTGAAAAATGGAGTCGGGGGGATCGTGCGGCGCTCGATGATTTGATGCCGCTCGTCTATGACGAGTTGCGCCGGCTGGCCTCGAACTACCTGCGGCGCGAACGCCCAGACCACACTTTGCAGCCGACCGCGCTCGTCAACGAAGCGTATCTTTTAATGGTTGACCAGCGCCGCGCCGTGTGGCAAAACCGCGCGCAGTTCGTCGGCGTCGCCGCGCAGATGATGCGCCGCATTCTCGTGGATCACGCGCGCGCCGATCAGGCGGAGAAACGCGGCGGACAGAACTACACCGTCTCTCTGAGCGAGGCCGACCGCTTCGGCCAGAGTCCAGACGTTGACCTGCTTAGAATCAACGAGGCGCTCGAACGTCTCGCCGAGCTTGACCCGCAGCAGGCGCGCATCGTCGAACTCCGTTTCTTCGGCGGCCTCACGATTGAAGAGACGCAGGAGGTTTTGCAGGTGAGCCACTCGACGGTCGAGCGCGACTGGAAGATGGCGCGCGCGTGGCTCCGGCGCGAACTCGACGCGTGAGCGGCGAGGGCGTCAAAACGGCATCGGCGGAGACTGAATCGAGATGACTCCCGAACACTGGCGGCGGATCAAAGAGTTGTTTCACTCCGCGCTCGAACGCGCGCCCGCCGAACGCGAAGCGTTCCTCGACGAAGCGTGCGGAGAGGACGCGCATGCGCGCCGCGAAGTCGAATCGCTCATCTCGGCGCACGAGAAGGACGGGGAGTTTCTCGACGTTCCCGCCGCCGCGGGGATGGCTGCGGAGTTGGTGTCACGGAATTTGTCGGAACTCGGAGCGGGGCGGCGCGTCGGCGCGTACCGGATCGTCGGCACGCTCGGCGAAGGCGGGATGGGTAAAGTCTATCTCGCGGAAGACGCGCGCCTCGGTCGCAATGTCGCGCTCAAACTGCTGCCCGCCTCCTTCATGACCGACCTCGAACGCGTCGGGCGTTTCGAGCAAGAAGCGCGTGCCGCTTCCGCGCTCAATCATCCGAACATTTTAACCATCCACGAAATCGGGCACGACGCAGGCGCGCACTATATCGCGACCGAGTTCGTCGAAGGCGTGACGCTCCGCGCGCATCTCAAGCGCGGCGAGATGAGCGTGCACGAAGCGCTTGAGATCGCCATCCAGTTGGCCGCGGCGCTCGCCGCCGCACACGCCGCACGCCTCGTCCATCGCGACATCAAGCCGGAGAACATCATGGTGCGGCCCGACGGTTACATCAAAGTCCTCGACTTCGGACTCGCCAAACCGACCGGACAAACGCTCTCAGCCGACGGCGACAGCAACTCGGACTCAAACTCGTTCTCGAAGGCGCTCGTCAATACGCGGCCCGGCATGGTGATGGGCACGGTCGCCTATATGTCGCCGGAGCAGGCGCGCGGCCTCGACGTGGACGCGCGCACCGACATCTGGAGTCTCGGCGTCGTGCTCTACGAAATGCTCGCGGGCCGCCCGCCGTTCACGGGGCCGACGGGCAGCGACGTGATGGTTTCGGTGCTCAACCGCGAGCCGCCGCCGCTCGCGCAGTTGCGGCCCACGGTCGGCTCGGAGCTTGAGCGCATCGTCTCGAAGACGCTCGCCAAAGACAGGGAAGAGCGATACCGGACGACGAAGGACTTGCTCATAGACCTGCGGCGACTCAAGCAGCGGATGGAGTTCGAGGCGGAGATGAGCCGCGCGAAAGAGACGAACGAGGCGGCGGCGCAGAGTCCGCACGCGAGCGCGCACGTCGCGGCGACTTCACTCGCGTCGTCGTCGTCTTACACGTCGGAGCAGTTGAAACAGGTGACGGTTCTCTTCGCCGACTTCAACGGCCTCGCCGCTCTCGCCGGGACATCGGACGCAGAAGAGTTGGGCGAGATGATGCGCGAGCTTTGGAATCGCGTGGACGCCGTCGTTATGGATCACGGCGGGATGGTGGACAGGCACATGGGCGATCAGTTGATGGCCCTGTGGGGGGCGCAGGTGGCGCAGGAGGACGACCCGGAGCATGCCGTCCGCGCGGCGCTGGCGATGCGTGCGGAGGTCGGCGATTTGGCGGCGACGATCAGGCGCGGCGTGGACGGCAAAGACGCGCACGATGTCGGCGACGACGGCCCGCCGATGAGCATCGGAATCAACACCGGCGCTGTGCTGCTCGGCACGGTGGGCG
>JBAVPI010000418.1:0-1585 GCA_049692915.1 Pyrinomonadaceae bacterium | reverse complement strand
TGCCAGCGCCGTGCTCGATCAACTCTCTCAACTCGTCCGGGTTGCTGGAGCGTTGCATCGCGGTGTCGAGGGAAATCAGACGGCGATGATAGAGCGTCGCGAGCGACTGATTGAAAGTCTGCATGCCGTGCTTGCCCTGTCCCGTCTGCATCATCGAGTAAATCTGGTGCACCTTATCTTCACGGATGAGGTTGCGGATGGCCGCGTTGGGGACGAGGATTTCAAGCGCCATCGCGCGACCGCGACCGTCTGCGCGTGCGATGAGCGACTGGCAGAGAATGCCTTCGAGGACGAGCGAGAGTTGCGCGCGAATCTGCGCCTGCTGCGCCGAAGGGAAGACATCAATGATGCGGTTAATGGTCGAGGCCGCGGAGTTCGTGTGGAGCGTGGCGAAGGTGAGATGGCCCGTCTCGGCGATGCGCAGGGCCGACTCGATGGTTTCGAGGTCGCGCATTTCGCCGATGAGCACCACGTCCGGGTCTTGACGAAGGGCCGTGCGCAACGCTTCGGCGAAGCCTTTGGTGTCGGCCCCGACTTCGCGCTGGTTGACGATGCAGGATTTGTGGCTGTGTAAGAATTCGATGGGGTCTTCGATGGTCACGATATGCTCGTGGCGTTCGCGGTTAACCTTGTCGAGCATCGCGGCGAGCGTCGTTGACTTACCCGATCCGGTCGGGCCGGTGACGAGAATCAGTCCGCGCGGCTTGTCGCAAAGCTGCGAGACGACTGCGGGCAGGCCGAGCGTGTCGAAGGATTTGATCTCGTAGGGGATGGCGCGAAAGACCGCGCCGACCGCGCCGCGCTGGTTGAAGAGGTTGGCGCGAAAGCGCGAGAGGCCGCGCACGCCGAACGAGAAGTCGAGTTCGAGGTTCTCTTCAAAGCGATGTTTCTGCGCGTCCGTCAGCACGCTGTAGGCGAGCGCCTTCGTGTCTGCGGAGGTCATCGTGCGCACGTCGCCGAGCGGGCGGAGCGTGCCGTCAACGCGCACCTGCGGCGGAGTGTTGGTCGTCAGGTGGAGGTCGGAGCCTCCCATCTCGATCAACTTCTTGAGCAAGTCCGAGAGCGAGATTTGTTCCTGCGTGGTTTCTTGACCGGTCATCTATGGTCTCCCTGTGGGGTGAGATTGAGCGGCGCTTGTCGCGCGTCGCGTGGGGCGTCGGTGCTGCCCGTCCTTCGGCATTCGTCTTACCTTACGCGTGTGTGATTTAACAGACGTGTGCCTTTCATTTCTTTTCGGCGACGTTGCCGGCGGCGCTCGAACGAAGCGATGCCATGACTTGCTCCGAGCCGTGCGCGATAGGTTCGGCGAATTCGAGCGGGGCGTTGGTCGCAAGGCTGTAGATGCGTCCGTCGAGTTCCGTGAAATAGAAGGTCAGAGACTTGGTCGGCGTTCCCGGCGTGCCCGTCTGTGCGAAGACGACGAAGACCTGCCTGCCCTGTATCTCGCGCAACGAATCGTTGACGACCCATCCGCCCGCCGCCACCATCCGGTCAATCACCGTCCGGCGCAGGGCCGCGACGGGCGTGCCGCCGATGACCTTCGTGCGCGCCGACATCAAACTCGAATTGTCTGCAACCCCCACGG
>JBAVPI010000417.1:0-4847 GCA_049692915.1 Pyrinomonadaceae bacterium | reverse complement strand
ATATCGTGCATGAAAAATTGGACTCATACGATCATCCGAGCGTGGCCGAGATGGTCGCGGCGGCGCGGACGACATGGCCCGTGCCTGAATGGCAACTCGTGCACATCTCGAACGGGCGCGAGGCTTTCGGCGACCGCCATCACAGCGATTTGATTACAACCATGCCCGCCGCATATCGCGACGTGCCGTGGATCGAAGTCGAAGCGAAAGAGAAAGAGTTGGCCGTCGGGAAATTGCAGGCCGAGTGGTTGAACAAAGGCGGCGCAAAAAAGGCGGCGGCGAAGTAGAGCGCGAGACTCGCCCGCGCGCCGCACGTTGAGGTTTGTCCGTGACGCGCACTGTCAGATGTCCCTGCACCACACTGTCGGCTACTGCGCACGCATCGCGCGAAAATACGAAGTTGAGTTGCTGAAATACGAAGTTGATTTTATGAGAAGAGTTACATTCACGCTAATCTTGATGTCGTTCGTCACGGCCTCATTCGCGCAGTCGCCGTCGCCGGTGGCGAGCGGGGAGGCGTCGGTTCAAGGCGTCAACGTGATTGACGCCGCGCAGTTGCTCGCGGACGTGAAGACGCTGGCGGACGACTCGATGGAGGGGCGCAAGGCGGGCACGCCGGGCGGGGCGCGTGCCCGCGCCTACATCGTCGGCAGGTTCAAGGACGTTGGCCTCAAGCCTTTCGGCGCTTCGTTCGAGCAGCACGTCAAACTGTCGGAAGAAAAGGACGGCGCGCGCGACGGCGCGAACGTCGTCGGCTATGTGGCGGGGAAGACGGAGCCGAATCTGTACCTCGTCGTCACCGCGCACTACGACCACCTCGGCGTGAAGGGCGGAAAAATTTACAACGGGGCCGACGACAATGCTTCCGGCGTCGCGGCGCTGCTTCAACTGGCGTCGTACTTCAGCCGCCACCAACCGGCACACTCCGTCGTCTTCGCCGCGCTCGACGCCGAAGAGGGAAGCGGCGCGGGCGCGAAAACGTTCGTCGGCGTGCCTCACGTCGAGAAGAAAAACATCGTCCTCGACATCAACCTCGACATGGTCAGCCACAGCGACCGCGGCGAACTCTACGCGGCGGGCGCGCACCCATATCCTTTTCTCAGGCCGTACCTCGAACAGGCGGCGGCCCATGCGACCGTCAAACTCCTGCTCGGTCACGACGACCCGAAACTCGGCCACGACGATTGGACGTTCCAATCCGATCAAGGGGCTTTTCACAGGGAACACATTCCCTTCGTCTATTTCGGCGTCGAAGACCACAAGGATTACCACCAGCCGACGGACGATTTCGACACCATCACGCCCGACTTCTTCGCCCGCGCCGCCGCGACGATTCTCGAAACGGCGAAACTGCTCGACGCGAATTTAAAGACAATCCAAAGCGCGCGATAGCGACACCATTAAATTTTGAGAATCGTCTGGATGGCGAAGCGCGCGCCACGCTTGAGCGTTGACGAGTCGTGCGGGACGTTGCGCGAATCAGGATTCGTCGAGCCGCTTGAATTTTGCGAGACTCCCATTCCGCAAAAACATTTTGTCGAAGATGTGTAGATGGATGAGCACGGCGAGCCAGCCGAGCACCGCGACGAAGATGCCGATGATGATGCGAATCAGCGTGTCGCGGAATTTAATGACGCGCATCACGTTCTTTCCCAACGCCATCTTGGCGAGTTGCGTCAGGATGAAAGAGAGGATGGCGAGGCCGACAGCCCCGATGGTCACGGTCTTAATGGCGACGCTGTCGCGCCAGTAAATAAAGGCCCAGACGACGGCGACGAGCGCAATGATTCCGAGCACGCCGGCAAGGACTTTGAGCGGCGCGGAGAGTTTCCAGATTTTGAAAGCCTTGCTGCCGCTGACGCTCAAGAGTTTCTGCACGTGCCTGTACTGTTTCCCCGGATAACGCATGCCGTCTTTGACGGCGAGAAACTTCCACTCTTCGGCGCGCTCCGGCTCTCCGAAGCCTTCGACGCACTTCTGCTCGAACGCCTTCTCGGTCATCAGGTATCCGCTCGTCATCAGCGTGTAGGCTTCCACGTCGGAGAATGAGTCGAGGTCTGTGCGCACCGCCGACAACTGTTCCTGAGTGCTCTTGGCGACGCCGTAGCCGGTGAGCGGGCCGCGGCGCGAGACGGGTCGCGCGTCGTCCGAAGCCTCGAAAGGGTCTTGACAGTCAACCCAGTCAATCGGGTCAACGTCGAGATCGCCCTTGAGGTGGACGAACATGAAGCCGCGCAGCAAGGCCGAACGTTTGCGCGCTTCGAGTTCGTCGTACTGCGCCGCACGCACCCGCGCCTGCACGATGTTTATCGAGCGCAAGGGCACGCCGAGCAGACCGTTGCTAGGATTATCCTGCGACCCCATCTGGCCGCTGCCGTCGCTGATGAGAATAACGTTGCAGTCCTGTTCGAGCAGCCCGCCGACGCCCTGATTGTCGCACGTGCCGCCGTCCACGAGACGGACGATGCGGTCGGGGAATAAGCCCTCGAAGGCAATCGGCTCGAAGAGGCCCGGCACGCACGACGAGGCGGCGACGGCGTGGCCGAGACGCACTTTGCGATGGCCTTCGGGCGCTTCCGTGTAGTACATGCGCCGGTAGCGGTCGTTGCCGTCAATCTTGCTGTCAATGACGGCGGGCGGCTCGCCCATCCACGCGGCGGTGAACTGCCACGAGTGGCCCGTGTTGAGCGTCGCCGCGTTGAGAATCAGAATCGGCACTTTCGCCGCGCGCCGCCAGTTCTGGCCCTTCGGCGAAAAATCATCAGGCTCGCCCGCAGGCTTGACGAGCAAATCATTCAGCCAGCGGACGGCCCCGCCTTCGCCGTCCGGGACGAGCGAGAAAATGTCTCGCTCGTAGAGTTCGCCGAGGCGCTCAGTGCGCGTGTAACTTGGCAGGAAGATCATCTTCAGGTTAGTGAGTAAGTTTGCGCCTACGCTCATGCGGACGTTCGTCTGCACGCCCGCGAGAAAGTCGTCCTGAATGCGTTTGACGATGCCGATGTAGTCTTCGCGCGTGATCTCTCTGTCAGGCGTGGACTGGAGAAGCTTGCGCACTCCTAGGTAATAATGCGCGCCGATGATCGAGCCGCCGGAGACGCACGACAACACTTCGACGCGCCGCAGCACGTCGAGTTCGGCGAGCTTCGCCAGCACGCCGATGTGGTAGAGCGAGGCGCGAAAGCCGCCGCCTGACAATCCCAAACCGATCTTGCCGATGAAAGCGCTGCTGACGGCAGCCGTTTGATCGCCGAAGAATTTCTTGAGCGCACGCCACGGCGGCGAGTTTTCGAAGTCGGCCTCGGTCATCCCCGCCGCGCCCTGCATCCGCGCCAGAGAAGCGAACTGTCGCACGGTTGACTCTTTCTCCCAGTCTTGCGGCTCGCTGTGTGCCTCTCCGCTTTGCAGCCACTCGACGGCTTCGTCGTAATGACTTTTGAAGCCGACGGTGGTTTCGTTCTCCGCGTCGAATTGTCCGAGGCCGAAGTGCGCTTCGGCGAGAGTGACGTAGAACCACCATTGATCGCTGTGGGAGGCGAGAAGCGGTGTGACTTTGGCGATGATGTCCTGCCGGATGCGCCGCGCCTCGTCGCGACGAGCGCGGGCGCTCTGCGAGTTGGCGTTGGCCTTTTTCGCCTCTTCCTCTTCCTGATGCGCCAGCAGATCGAGGACGTAGGCGGCGTTGATGCCCGTGTAACCGTTGTCCTTCTCCACGCCCACTTCGTAGCCGCGCAGGTAATAGAAGAGCGAGCGTTCGAGTTGCTGCTTCTGGCTGTCAACTTCCCACTTACGTTTATAGATTGCACCCGTGATGCCGAGCGTCTCCTGATCAATCGTCGTGGCGAGGTCAACGACCGAGCGCAGAATGTCGAGGGCACGGTCGAGGCGCGTGTCGGCAGGCAAGTCCATATCCTTGTAAGTGCAGACCGCCGCCTGCTGGTGAATCTTGAGCTTCAGACCTTGGTTGTCGTTGATGCTTGGCTCGATGATGGCGCGGCCCAGAATGCGGCGCGCATAGGTGAAGGCGTTCTGTCCCATCAGGTGTCTGGCTAGTTCGAGCATCTCGGCGGGCGGCGGCGCGCTCTCGCCGCGCAGGATGAGTTGCGCCTTGTCTACCCATTCGTTTTGCTTCATGTTATATGCCTCTCTAGTGTTTACTCATGAGGTGAGCGGAAAAGAGTGTGTGTTGACGGAGGCCGCGAAGGTCTGTTTGAGACGCCGTGGCTTATACACTTGACCGTCCGATAGTGTCAATGAAATTCTGTCTGTCGGCGTGACGGGGAGTGCCGGAGGGCCGTCCAAGTTAATCGGGTCGAAGGGAGTTTGAGATACCGTGGATGCGTTATTGAACGAGACGGAGGTACGAGTCGTCGGCGCGCTCGTCGAGAAGCAGGTGACGACGCCGGAGTATTACCCGCTGACGCTGAACGCGCTTGTGCACGCCTGCAACCAGACCTCGAATCGCGACCCCGTCGTCTCGTTCGATGAGAAAACCGTGGCGCACGCGCTCGAAACTTTGCGCGAGAAGAATCTCGTCTACATCTTCTACGGCAGCGACAGCCGCGTGCCGAAGTACAAGCACATCCTGACGGAGATTTATCGCTTGACCGCGCAGGAACTGGCCGCGATGTGCGTCCTGATGCTGCGCGGGCCGCAGACGGTGGGGGAAGTGCGCGGGCGCACCAACCGCCTCTACAACTTCGAGGGACTGGCCGATGTCGAAGCCACGCTCGAAGCTCTGGCGAACAGGGAAGACGGGCCGCTCGTCGCGCGTCTGCCGAGACAACCCGGACGCAAAGAGGCTCGATACGCGCATCTGCTCGCGGGCGAAGTCGCGGCGGACTTTGAAC
>JBAVPI010000416.1:0-2144 GCA_049692915.1 Pyrinomonadaceae bacterium | reverse complement strand
ATATTGACTTGACACCTTCGCAGGTGTGCTTCTTTGAGTTGAGTAATGCTTCGCGCTTTTTCCCGTTCCGCCATATTTGTGCAGCTTTCCTTCAACCATCTGCGGGTTGTAGATACTGCCCCTGAATTTCCTGATGAAGATCAGGATATTTTCATGCGACCTGAGCGGCCTGCGCTTCGCGTCGAGAAAGCCAACCGGCATGTTTTTTTCCCAGATCAACTCGTAGCGAAAGCATTTTGGATTCGAGTTGATTAATTTGATGGTGAAAAGGCCAGAGGCAAATAAGACCATCGGCGAAGATGCTCTGCACAATCTTTCGATGATTTGCCAGAAGAGCATCCAGTCAACTGCCTTGTCCCACGGAAGACAAGTGGTGGCGTAGGGTGGATCGGTGAGCAATAAATCAACGCTGGCTGTCTTGAGCTGCGGCAACACCTCCCGATAGTCGCCGTGATAAAGCTCAACAGCTTTATATGTGTAGTAGAGTTTCATTTTCTCCTCGTCGAGTAATCATTTAAGTTGCCGCCAGTAGGTTCGGGAGTTCCATACCGGAAAGAAATTGCGTCATTCAATAACCGCTCGCCATCGCACTGCCTTGTTTCACGCCGGACGATTTGAATTCAACCTTGCCGACGTAGCTCGTCACAACAACAAACCAGCCGATAACATTCGTCATCACTTCATCATCGTGATAACCGCTCTTCGCGCACATACGGTCGCCCTGTTGGATAAAAACTTTTGCCTCTTCGACCAGCCCGGTTGAAGAAGCTTTGAACTCGCCTTCGCGCCACGCTTTTTCAAGCAGCCCGACCGCCAGACGTTTTAACCTGTCAGTCATCGGAATGCCGGGACGCGCTCGATCCAAGCCGTCACGCATCGAGATTTTGCCCTCCTCGATGTCGCGCTGGGTCTGCGCGTCGAGATAACGATAGAGACGATGGCCGTAGCCGAGACGCTCGCAGTCCAGTATCGCCGCCTCGCCCATATTCGATTCGATGACAATCTCAGCATCGTTGTAATCGTCAGACAATTTGCAGCAGTCTGCCGCCTGCGCGTCCTGCTTTTTGTAGCCGCTCCAGCCATAGACCTGCTCGCCGGTCGAGCGGTCAATCACCGTGATCGCTGCCGGGTCAGCACCCTCGATGCCCATCGAGGGATCGAGGGCCACGACGTACTGGTGACCGCTCTCAGCGGCGCGCATCTCGCATTTAACGTTGAGATAAGTGTGGTCGAAAACCGTGCCGCCGGTCTGCGCGAAGGGGTCACTGTCGTTCTCAGGATATTCAACGCGGAATTTGCGTTCGCCCTTTTTGGCGATCTCAGCGCGTCGCCACGCAAGAAACTCTGCCACTTCAAGGGTGAACCACTCGGCGTCCGCGCCCACATATTCCTTGCGCTTGAGGTGGAGCAGAATCTGTTCGGCGCAGTCGCGCTCGGACTGAACATTCAGATTCTGCTTTTCTCGCTCTTCTTTCGAGTAGTTGCTGGCTCTCGCCTTTGTGCGGCCTTCATCATCCATCAAGGATAAAGACTGCCCTGATCTCAGCAGATACCATTCGCCATCGTTCTGTATAAATCTCGCGCCCACGATTCTGTAATTACGATTCCACCACCACTCGAAAAAGTGAGCGCGTATATCACCTTCGTCACGCTTGCCCTGTTGATATTTTCGGTGGAAGAAATCGCCGACGCCTTTGGCAGTGGACTCGCCTGAGATTTTCCCGCCCTTCGCAGCATCCATCAACGCGACTGCTGCTATCTCCGGGTCGCCACGCCAGAAGGGAATCTCTGTCAGATGCAATCTGGAGAAGGTGTCGCCGCGCCCTTTCTCTTCCTGACCCGGCACAACTGCCGAGACGCTCAGGCGCGAGCCGACGACGCCCTTCTCTTCGTCGTTGAATTCAAGATCGTAAATGGAGTTGTATTTGCTTGCGGGGCGAATCTCAGACCGGAGATTCTGATACATCTCCTTGAGCGCCTTCATTAGCGAGCGCAGCGTGTCCGGGTCTTGGGCGACGATGCGAACGTGATGGCCGCTGTCCATAATGGCGTCGCTCAGATAATCGGCGCAGTAATATGTCGAGATACCGAGGCGACGACATTTCAATGTCCAGTCTTCGAGCGACGTGTCTTCACTCGCTTCC
>JBAVPI010000415.1:0-2825 GCA_049692915.1 Pyrinomonadaceae bacterium | reverse complement strand
CCGATCTCTTTCTCGTTCACGAAAACGGTGTGCGCAGCGATTACGCGCGGCCCAAGGAATCCGATTCTCGCCAGATACTCGACGGGCCGCGCGCCTTTCTCTTTCGAGATGTCGTCAACCTCCTTTTGCGTCTCGGCGACGTGGATGACGACCGTCGCCTTCATGCGATCCGAGAAGGCGCGCACCTCTTTGAGTTGTTCCTCCGTCAACGTGTAGGGCGCGTGCGGCGCGATGGCGGGTGTAATCAGCGCGTGACCGCGCCACTTCGCCACGTAACGCTCGGTGTAGCTCATCGCTTCGGCCCACGTCTTATTGTCTGCGACGGGAAATTTAATGACCGTCTCGCCGAGCACGCCGCGCACGCCCGCACGCGCCGTCTCGTCGGCGACGGCATCCTCGAAGTAATACATATCGCAGTAAGTCGTCGTCCCGCCGCGAATCATCTCCGCTAGTCCCAACTGCGTGCCGACGCGCACGAAGTCTTCCGTGACGTTCTTGGCCTCCGCCGGGAAAATGTATTTCGTCAGCCACTCGTTCAGGTCGAGATCGTCGGCGATGCCGCGAAAGAGCGTCATGGGAACGTGCGTGTGCCCGTTGATGAGGCCGGGAATAACGACGCGCCCCGTCGCGTCAACCATCTCGCGCGCCTTGTATCTGCCTTCGACCTCCGCGCGCGTGCCGACCACCACCACGCGCCCGCCGAGCACGCCCACCGCGCCGTCTTCAATCACGCGCCGCTCTTTGTCCATCGTCACGACTGTTCCGCCGCGCACGATCAGGTCGAGCACTCGCGGCCTCGCCGACCCGGCGGCGAAAGCCGCTGAAGCAGGCCAAAGCGACGGCGTTATCAGGACGAGGACGCAGACGATTCTCTTTAAATGGCTGTACATTTTCACCTTCACGAACCGCAATTTGAATGTCTGTGGAGAGTTAAACTATCTCTTCTCCGCGCCGGTCTCTTCCAGAAACTTCGCGTCGAAGGGGCGCGGGAGCAGCGTACTCATCTGCAAGGTTTCGGTGTCGCCGCGCAGGTTGGCGAGGATGACGGGGATGTCGCCGCAGAACTCCCAGATGAGTTGACGGCACGCGCCGCAGGGAGGCGTCAGCCGTTCGGTGTCGGCGACGACGACGATGCGCGAGAATTTGCGCACGCCGTCCGAGAGAGCTTTCCAGAGCGTGACGCGCTCGGCGCACATCGTCATTTCGTAGGCCGCGCTCTCGACGTTGCAGCCCGTGAAGACCTGCCCGTCTTCGGCTTCGAGCGCCGCGCCCACACAAAAATTCGAGAAGCGTGCGAGGGCGCAGTTGCGCGCGTTCGTCGCCGCCTTGATGATTTCCTCTTCGCTGTATCTACTGCTCACTTATCCTCCATGTTCGACTTCCACCTGAGCGCCCGTCGCGCTCGTCACCGTCCCGGCCCTTCGTTGTCGCTCGTCCGCGAGTCGCTCGCGAATCCTGCCTGAAATTAAACCGATGCTCACCAGATTGTGCCCGCCTTCGGGGATGATTACGTCCGCGCAACGCTTCGACGGCTCGACGAACTGCGCGTGCATCGGTCGCACGGTGGCGAGATATTGCTCGATGACCGATTCGACCGTGCGCCCGCGCTCGGCCACGTCGCGGCGCAGGCGACGGATGAAACGGATGTCGTCCGGCGTGTCCACGAAGACCTTAATATCCATCTCTTCGAGCAGACGCTTGTCGTTGAAAATCAGGATGCCTTCGATGATGAGGATCGGCTTAGGCTCGACGCGCAACGTCTCACTCTTGCGTGAGTTCGTCTTAAAGTCGTAGAGCGGAAGCTCGACCGCCTCGCCGTTTTTCAGCGCGCGGATGTGCGCGATGAGCAGGTCGTTGTCAATCGCGTCAGGGTGATCGAAGTTGATTTTGCGACGGTAGTCGAGCGGCATCTGCGCGAGGTCGCGATAGTAAGAGTCTTGCTGGAGAAAGACCACTTCGCGCTGGCTCACCGCCTCAAGGATGCGGTTGGCGACCGTCGTCTTGCCCGACCCCGTGCCGCCGCAAATACCGATGATCATTCGTCGCTTTACTCCGGGGTGATGTGAGATGCGTGCTCAGTCAAATCCTGTTTGCTCCGATCACGCATCACTTCATTACTGCAATTTGGGAATAACACGCCGCAGCAACTCCGCGAAAGTCACGCGGACGCGCTCGCCTGTTTCGATGACTTCGGCGTGGTCAATGAGTTGCTCCGAGACGCCCGCGGCCATGTTTGTGATGCACGAGAGGCCGAGGACTTTGATTCCCATGTGGCGCGCGGCGATGGCTTCGGGGACGGTGCTCATGCCGACGGCGTCCGCGCCGAGCAGCCGGAGCATGCGAATTTCGGCGGGCGTCTCGTAGCTCGGCCCTGAGAGCGCCGCGTAGATGCCGCGCCGCAGTTCAAGTCCCATCTCGCGCGCTTCGTTGATGGCCGTCTCTTGATATTCGTGGTCATAGACGGCGGTCATGTCGGGAAAGCGCGGGCCGAAGCGCGGGTCGTTCGCGCCGCGCAGGGGGCTGATGCCCGTCAAGTTAAGATGGTCGCTGATGACGATCAGAGAGCCTTGCGAGAAGGCGTTGTTCAAGCCGCCGGCGGCGTTCGTCAGGACGAGACTCTTGACGCCGAGCAGTCCGAGCGTGCGCACGGGAAACAGCACTTCGTCGCACTCGTAGCCTTCGTAAAAATGGAAGCGCCCCTGCATCGCGGCGAGCGTCAAGCCTTCGAGCTTGCCGACGACGAGGCGTCCGGCGTGGCCCTCGACGGTCGAGCGTGCGAAGCCCGGTATCTCTTCGTAGGGAATCGCCACGGCGTCGGCGAGTTC
>JBAVPI010000414.1:0-8330 GCA_049692915.1 Pyrinomonadaceae bacterium | reverse complement strand
CGATAATCGCGCCGGAGACTTGCGCGCCCGCGCCGACGCGTGTGTGCGGCCAGATGACGGAGTTGACGACGCGCGCCTTTTCTTCGATGTGACAGCCTTCGCCGAGCACGGAGTTGACGATCTGCGCGCCGGGTTTAATCGTGCAGTTATCGGCGACGAGCGAGAGGTCGTCAATTTCGGCGGCGGTCGCGGCGTCGAAATCACCGCGACGCTCGCCGAGTTCCAGACCGCGCACACGCCCCGATAGCAGATCGTGATGGACTTGCAGGTAGCGCGAGGGCGTGCCGATGTCTATCCAGTAAGTTTCGGCCGGAACGTGCGCGTAGAAATTTTCCTTGCGCCGCAACAAGTCCGGGAAAAGGCCGTATTCAAACGAATAGTTTTCTCCCGCCGGGATGAAATCGAGGACGCGCGGGTCGAGTATATACGTGCCCGCGTTGATGGTGTTGACGCTGATCTCGTCGGCCTTCGGCTTTTCGAGAAAGCGCCGCACGCGCCCGTCCGTCTCCGTCTCGACGAGGCCGTAGGCGCTCGGATTTTCGACGGGCGCGAGCACGATGGTCGCCGTCGCCTGCCGCTCGTTGTGCTCGCTAATCACGGCTTCGAGGTCGAGGCCGGTCAGGATGTCGCCGTTGAAGACGACCGTCGGTTCGGTAATCAGTTTCTCGGCGAACTTGTACGCGCCCGCCGTGCCCATCGGCTGCGGCTCGACCGTATAGTTAATCTTCACGCCGTAGTTCGAGCCGTCGCCCAACTGCTGCTCAATCTTATAGGGCTGGTAAGAGAGCGAGAGCGTGATGTCGGTGATGCCTGCGCGTCGCAGCGTGTCAATCTGGTAGAGAAGGAACGCGCGATTGCAGATTGGAACGATGGGCTTCGGCGTATAGACGGTCAGCGGGCGCAGTCTCGTGCCTTTGCCGCCGGCGAGAATCAGAGCTTGCATAATGTTCGGGTACGGAAGACCGGGACGGTGAAAATGGTTCGTCTGTTCACATTGAGAAACGCGTTCGACTTCAAAGCAAATGCAGGTTGATAAATCAAACTTGTTTGAGTCTAGCACCGCCTCCGCCGCGTTTTCAAACAAGCGCACGCGGCCCGAAAAGCGGTTGCTTGACACCCCTTTGTGCGAACGTATAATCGAATGTGTACATCGAACACAAATAATTTTCCAAACCTGACATGAAGCGTGTGTTGTCGCATGGCGAGTCGCACGCATGGAAGTAGAAAGGGGCAGTCGTCATGCCGGACAGAAGAGAGGCCGTCATCATCAGCGCGGCGCGCACGCCGACGGGAAAGTTTCAGGGGTCGCTGAAGGATTTCACCGCCACGCAACTCGGCTCGCTCGTCGTGCGCGAGAGCGTGCGGCGCGCGGGCGTCAGTCCCGAAGAGGTGGATGAAGTCATCATGGGCTGCGTGATTCAGGCGGGACTCGGACAGAACCCGGCGCGGCAGGCGGCCTTGAACGGCGGCATCCCTTTCGGCGTCTCCGCCGTGACGATTAACAAGGTCTGCGGCTCCGGCCTCAAGTCCGTGATGATGGCCTCGCAGGGCATTCAACTCGGCGATTCCGACATCGTCGTCGCGGGCGGCATGGAGAGCATGAGCAACGCGCCGTACCTGTTGCCGAAAGCGCGTGAGGGCTATCGCATGGGCAACGGCGTGCTCGTTGACTCGATGATTAACGACGGCCTCTGGTGCGCCTTCGAGAACTACCACATGGGCAACACCGGCGAAGTCGTCGCCGAACGTTACGGCGTGACGCGCGCAGAGCAGGACGAGTACGCCTACAACTCGCACCGCAAGGCCGCCGCCGCAATGAAGGCGGGGAAGTTCAAAGACGAAATTCTGCCCGTCGAGATTCCGCAGAAGAAGGGCGCGGCGCTCGTCTTCGATTTCGACGAGCCGGTGCGCGAAGACACATCCGTCGAAGCACTGGCGAAACTCCGGCCCGCGTTTAAGAAAGAGGGCGGTACAGTCAGCGCAGGCAACGCTTCGAGCGTCAACGACGGGGCGTCGGCGCTCGTCGTGACATCGCTCGAACGCGCGCGCACGCTCGGCGTCGAGCCGTTGGCGCGCATCGCGGCGCAGGCCACGTCCGGCATCCAGCCGGAGTTGGTGATGATGGCCCCCGTCGAGGCGATTCGGAAGGTGATAAGGAAAGCCGGATGGTCGCTCAACGAAGTTGACCTCATCGAAATCAACGAGGCTTTCTCCGTGCAGGCCATCGCCATCATTCGGGAACTCGAACTCGATCCTGAGAAGGTTAACGTCAACGGCGGCGCGGTCGCGCTCGGTCATGCCATCGGCCAGTCGGGTTCGCGCCTGTTGACGACGATGCTCTACGAAATGAAGCGCCGCGACGTTCGACGCGGACTCGCCGCGCTCTGCCTCGGCGGCGGCAACGCCGTCGCGCTCGCGGTCGAGAGATAAACGATACTCTTTATCAATGAAGACGGGGAGAGTGGATTTGTGGCGGACATCATCGGAGTGATCGGCGCGGGGACGATGGGCAACGGCATCGCGCAGGTGGCGGCGCGGGCCGGCTACGAGGTCGTCCTGCGCGACGTTAAAGAGGAATTTCTTGAGCGCGGGATGAAGGCGATTGGCAGTAGCCTACAACGCGACGTGGATAAAGAACGTCTCGCCGCAAATGAGAAGGATGAGATCGTCGGGCGCATCACTTCGACGACCGAACTCGGTGCTCTGGCCGACGCGAGCTTCGTCGTCGAAGCCATCACGGAGAGACTCGAACCCAAGCAGGAAATCTTTCGCGCGCTCGACGAACTAACACGCCCCGATGCGATTCTCGCCTCGAACACTTCGTCAATCTCCATCACGAAACTGGGCGCGGCCACGCGTCGGCCCGACAAAGTCATCGGCATGCACTTTATGAACCCCGTGCCGGTGATGAAACTCGTCGAGGTGATTCGCGGCATCGCCACGTCCGACGAGACATACGAGCGGACGCGCGTTCTGACGGAGCGGCTCGGTAAGACTGCGCTCGAATGCAACGACTCGCCCGGCTTCGTCTCGAACCGCGTGCTGATGCCGATGATCAACGAAGCCATCTTCGCGCTTTACGAGTCCGTTGCACCGCGCGAGAGCATTGACGGCATCATGAAACTCGGCATGAATCACCCGATGGGGCCGCTCACGCTCGCCGACTTTATCGGCCTCGACGTGTGCCTCGCGATTTTGAACGTGCTGCATCAGGAACTCGGCGACCCGAAATACAGGCCGTGCCCGCTCCTGAAAAAATACGTGGACGCCGGTTGGCTCGGAAGGAAGACGGGCCGGGGCTTTTACGAATACTGATGGAACGCGCGGATGCGGACGCCTGATTGAAAAGATGACAACGCCTGATTGAAAAAAAGCTGTTGCGTACACGAATGTCCTTCTTCAAAGTGTCACTCATACTGAAATGCTGAACCGGGCCGAAAAAATCTTTTGCCAGCGGTGTCTCGCCGCCAACGCCTACGAGCAGGATTCCTGCACGCACTGCGGCACGCGTCTCATGCTCGTGGTCGAACCGTCGTCGCTCCGTTTTGAAGAAGAGTCCGGCGGCGGCGTCTATGAAGAACATCTCCTTGAGCGCGTCTCTCTGCTTGAAAACAAACTCGCGCGTGTCACCGAGAAGTTGGAGCAGAGCCTCGATCTGCTGCTGCGCCACACGCGCTCTTCATACTTCGACCACGCGCTACTCGACACGCTCATCGAACTTCTCGGCACGACGGGAAAAATTAAACCCGCGACTCTCAAGAATCTCTGGCGAGAGCGTTGCGAGAGCGACGCGTCCGGCATCGAAGAGCGTGAGCGAAGCGAGGCTCTGCGCGCGCGCGTGCTGCAACATTACAAGGGAAGCGAAGGCGAGCTATTCCGACGGCTCGTGCGTGAAGGCTTCACGCGATTCGACGAAGGCGAGACGACCCGCGGCGTGCGCACGCTGGAAAGCGCCGCCGCGCTCGCGCCGGATAATTTCTCGCTCAACGAATTTCTCGGCGAACACTTTTTCCGTGCCGGTAAGACCGCGCTCGCGGTAGATTACCTGTCACGCTCGCTCGACTCAGACCCGCACGACGGGCATGTGCGCCTGCTGCTCGGCCTCGCTTGCGGTGACGAGGGCGATGCGACGCGCGCCAGAGAGTTGTTGGTCGAAGCCGTGCGCGTCGCGGGTTCATCCTACGCGGCTCATTATGGTCTGGGTCGCCTGTCGGCTGTCGAAGACGACTGGAAATCCGCCCTCACGGAATTCAAGCGTGCGCTCGCCGCGCGCGCGTGCCCCGAAGCCCATTACGTTCTGGCTCTCGCCTGCTACCAACTGGGAAGATACCGTCCGGCGTCGCACCATTTGACGAAGGCGGTCGGGATGGACTCGGAGTACGCAGAGGCTTTTTACCTGCTCGGCATCGTGCGTCTGAGACTCGGCGAGCGGTCGGGTGCGGGCGAGGCGTTCGACTCTGCGCGCCGGGCCGATGCGCAGGAACCGCTCTACCGCAACGCACGACGGCGCATGTCGCGCTCGAACGAGTTGCCTCTGCCCGCATTGTTCGTCTCGACGGGGCGCGGCAAACGAAAGCTCCTGACCGGCGGCGGCGGCCGTCTGGCGGCGGCCATGCATGAGGACGCGCTCAGTCGCGTCGCGTCACGTTGACAGTTGGGCCATGACCGCTATAATTGCACCTTTTGTGCTCAAGGCCTTTTTGAGTACCGCCCGCGACAGAAGGGGTCTGCGATGAATATCGAGGTTGAAAGGCTGTCCGACAGGGGCGAGCCTTTTGCGCATACATACGGGCCGGGCGAGTTGATGTTGGATGACGAGGACGTGCGCCAGTGTGCCGACGCCGCAGTCGAGGGCCTTGCGAGCCGCAAGCGCGACGAGGTTCGTCTGCGTGGGACGATCAAGGCGGGCGTCGAAGTCGCGTGCGACCGCTGCCTGACGACAATCAACAGACCCGTCGAAATCGAGTTCGACACGACTTTCGTACACGCTTCCGCGGCGAATTCACTGGGTGAAAACGTAGAGTTGCAGCCCGACGACCTTCTGCTCGATTTTTACGAGGGCGAGACGCTCAACGTTGACGATCTCGTGCGCGAGCAGATTCTTCTGGCGCTGCCGATGCACTCTCTCTGCAACGACGAGTGCAAGGGGCTATGTCCCGATTGCGGGGCGAATTTGAATGCCGGTGAACATGTGTGCGAACGGCGTGAGATTGACCCGCGCTGGGCCGCGCTCGCCGAATTGAGAAGAGATCAGGAATAAATGCTAAGCTTGAAATCGTGAATCGCGGATTGTCAAAAGTAAAGATCGAGGTTTTCCTGATTGACGATTGACCGCTGACGAATTACTAATACTGGAGTAACAAAGATGCCTAATCCAAAACGACGCCATTCTAAATCGAGAACCGGCAAGCGACGCGCGCACGATGCGCTGCGCGCCCCGCAGACCACACTCTGCCCTAACTGTCAGGAACCGCGCATGCCGCACCGCGTCTGCCCGAAGTGCGGCCACTACAAGGGCCGCGAGGTCGTCAAGGTCGAACAGGAAGTCTGAGCGTTGCGCGCCGGGCGTTTCTGAGCGTATCAGCGCACGGCGCATTTTTTGATGAAAACAGGACGGCAACCGACGGGCAAAGTCGTCGTGGACGCGATGGGCAGCGACCACGCCCCGCACCCTGAAATAGACGGGGCGCTCGCGGCTGCGCGAGACCTCGGCGTCCGCGTCATCCTCGTCGGTCAGCCCGATGTCGTTCTCCCTGAGTTGCGACGTTGCGGCTGGCGCAAGCAGGGCGACAAGGGAATCGAACTCGTCGAAGCGGCGGAAGTCATCGGCATGGACGAACCCGTCGCCACCGCCGTCCGGCGCAAAAAGAAAAGCTCGCTTCGCATCGGCGCGCGCCTCGTCGCAGACGGCCACGCAGACGGATTTGTTTCCGCAGGAAATACGGGTGCGGCCATGGCGACGGCCAAGATGGTCATCGGGATGCTGCCCGGCGTTGACCGACCGGCGCTGGCCGCGCAAGTGCCGACGAAATCCGGGAGGCCGACGCTGCTCCTAGACGTGGGCGCGAACAGCGAATGCAAGGCGCTCCACCTCGCGCAGTTTGCTATCATGGGCGACGCTTATTCCCGCGCCGTGATGGGCGTGCAGAGGCCGTCCGTCGGCCTGATGAGCATCGGCGAAGAAGAAGCGAAGGGCAACGACTTAACAAAAGAGGCCTTCCCGCTCCTGCGCGACTTGACGAGCCTGAATTTCGTCGGCAACGTCGAAGGCCGCGACGTGTTCACGGGCGCGGTTGACGTGATCGTCACCGACGGCTTCACCGGCAACGTCATGCTCAAGCTTTCGGAAGGTTTGCAGGATGCCGTCATCTCTCTGATTAAGCGCGAACTGAGCGCGTCGGTGATAACTAAAACGGGCGCGATGCTGGCCCGCCCCGCTTTCCAGAATTTGAAAAAACGACTCGACTATTCCGAGTACGGCGGAGCGCCGCTCTTGGGCGTGCAGAAGATCGTGGTCGTCGGCCACGGCAGTTCCAACGCGCGCGCGATTCGCAACGCCATCCGTAACGTCAAAGAGTTCTCCGAGCGCGGCGCGCTCGAACGCATCGAGCGCGGCATCGCCGAAACAAACGCGCGCGAGTATCAAGCACTACGCGCTGAGGCGTGAAGGATAAGCACCGGCGCGGGAAGGTCATGGCGACACAGATGTCAACAATGAACTCGGCGATTTTAGGGACGGGACGCGCCTATCCGGAGGGCATTCTGACGAACGCCGACCTTGAGCGGACGGTCGAAACTTCCGACGAATGGATTATCTCGCGCACGGGCATCAAGCAGCGTCACAAGGCCGCTGACAATGAATACACGTCGCAGTTCGCCGTCGCCGCCGCCCGGCAGGCCATCGAGCGCGCGCACATTGACCCCGCCGACATAGACCTTCTGATTTGCGCCACCGTTACGCCAGACCAAATCCTGCCCTCGACGGGCTGCCTGATTCAGGCCGAACTCGGCACGCACCGCGCCGCCGCCTTCGACATCGCCGCCGCCTGTTCCGGTTTCCTCTACGGGCTGACGCTCGCGAACCAGATGATTCGCTCCGGGCAGACGCGTCATGCGCTCGTCATCGGCGCGGAAGTCCTGACGCGCTACGTGGATTACAACGACCGCTCGACGTGCGTGATTTTCGGCGACGGCGCGGGCGCGGCTGTCCTCGGCGCGGTCGAAGGCGAGCGCGGCATTCTTTCAACGCGCATCTATTCGGACGGGCGCTACGCCGAACAACTCTTCTCGCCGGGCGGCGGTACGCGCATCAAGCCGACCGCCGAGACGCTCGCGCAAGGCTTACACTTTTACAAAATGCGCGGTAACGAACTGTTCAAAGTCGCCGTGCGTTCGATGGCCGAAGTTTCGCGTGAAGTGCTGGCCGATGCAGGCTTCGAGGCCGACGACGTGCGGCTCTTCATTCCGCATCAGGCCAACCAACGCATCACCGATGCCGTCGCCGACAAGTTGAAGGTGAGCAGCGACATCGTCTATTCGAACATCGCGATGCACGGCAACACGTCGTCGGCCTCGATCCCGATTGCGCTCGACGAGTGTATCGAGTTGGGTAAGATGAAGGAGGGCGATCTCGTGCTGCTCGCCTCCTTCGGCGGCGGCGTGACGTGGGGCGCTGTGTTGATGAGATGGTAGATGCAAATCCGATGACTCCCCGGCTCGCATACGTGTTTCCCGGACAGGGTTCGCAGAGTGCAGGCATGGGTCGCGCACTGGCGGAAAATTTCGCCGAGGCGCGCGCGGTCTTTGAAGAGGCGGACGACGCGCTCGGTTTCGCGCTCTCAACGCTCTGTTTTGAAGGGCCTGCGGAAGAGTTGCAGTTGACCGAGAACACTCAGCCCGCGATCCTCGCCACCTCCGTGGCGGCGTGGCGCGCGCTGCAGTCTCAGGGTTTTCCGGAGGGGGACTTCGTGGCCGGGCACAGTCTCGGCGAATATTCGGCGCTCGTCGCGGCGGGCGCTCTCCCCTTGAGCACCGCCGTCCGCATCGTGCGCGCGCGCGGGCGCTACATGCAAGAGGCCGTGCCGGTGGGAGTCGGCGCGATGGCGGCGATTCTGGGTCTTGATCTGGCGACTGTCGAATCAGCCTGCAACGATGCCGCGCCAGAGGGCGGGGTGTGCAGTCCGGCCAACATCAACTCGCCGAATCAAGTCGTTATCGCGGGTGACAGGGCAGCGGTTGAACACGCGTGCACGCTCTTGAAGGAACGCGGAGCGAAACGCGCCCTGCTGTTGAAAGTGAGCGCGCCGTTCCATTGCGCACTGATGAAGCCT
>JBAVPI010000413.1:0-4834 GCA_049692915.1 Pyrinomonadaceae bacterium | reverse complement strand
GTGCACGCCGATGAGCGGGTGCGGCAGCGAGTTATTGATGAGCGGCACGCGGATCAGATTCTTCTTCGCCGCTTCGATGGCCTTTTTGATGGCGAGGGGCACTTCGCGCGCCTTGCCCGTGCCGAAGCCGACGTGGCCCGCGCCGTCGCCGACGACGACGAGCGCCGCGAAGCTCATGTTCTTGCCGCCCTTGACCACTTTGGTCACGCGGTTGATGGAGATGACCTGATCGGTCAGATCAAGTCCCTGCGCTGTGATTCTCTGTTTCGGTTGTCGCATCGCTTATTCCTGTCGTGCCCCGTGTCTTAGGCCGCAGCACCCTCTTCGGTCGCCGACTCCTCTTCGGAAGTTGCTTCCGCTTCCATCTCGGCCTTGTTGAGTCCGGCCTCGCGCGCCGCGTCCACGAGCGCCTTGACGCGCCCGTGATAGCGATAGCCGCCGCGGTCGAAGACGACGGACTCGATGCCCGCCGCGAGCGTGCGCTCGGCGATGAGTTGCCCGATGCGCCGTGCCGCTTCGATGTTGCCGCCCGTCCCGCCGCGCAGGTCTTTCTCGGAGGTCGAAGCGGAAGCGACCGTCGCACCCCGCTCGTCGTCAATAACCTGTGCGTAGATGTGGTTGAGACTGCGATAGATCGCGAGACGCGGGCGTCCAGCCGAGCCGCTCACTTTTCGGCGGATACGCGCATGCACCGCCCTGCGAATTGTTGCTCTGTCCTTCTGTGCCATAACAAACCTCGTGAACGGTGAATGGTGAATAGTAAATGTTGAAAAGCATTTCTATTGACCATTGACCATTTACTATTTACCTGTTTTTCCCGGTCTCAGCTTCAACTGCACGTCGGCGTAGCGCACGCCCTTGCCCTTGTAGGGGTCGGGCTTGCGGAGGTTATACATCTCCGCGGCGACCTGTCCGAGTTTCTGCTTGTCAATGCCGGTCAGCGTCAGCGTCAACTGGTACTGCGGAATCGAACCCTTCGTCGGGACGCGCTCCGATTTGACATCAATGCCATCGGGCAGCGGGAACTCGATGGGGTGCGAGTAGCCGAGCGAGAAGACGATGCGCTTGGCCTGCACGTCGGCCTTGTAGCCGACGCCGACCACGTCCATCTGTCTCGTGAAGCCTTCGGTGACGCCGACGACGGCGTTGTTCGCCAGCGCCCGCGCCATGCCGTGCGACGCCGCCAGATCGTCCGAAGCGCGTTCGGCCTGTAGCGTATCGCCTTCCTGCTTGAAGGTCACACCCTGCGGAACCGGCGTCTTGAGCGTCCCCTTCGGCCCCTTCACTTCCAACTCGTCGCCGCGAATCGTGATCGTGACGCCCTGCGGAATCGTAATAAGTTTTTTTCCAATACGAGACATAACTACCTCAAGAATGTGGGCGGAGGGACGAAGGATGAAATGGGACGTGCGTGCTTTCGCCTGCGTCCATCACCCGTTCGTTCCTCATCCCTTAATAGATTGCCGCCAGCACTTCGCCGCCGACGTTCTCGCGGCGGGCGCGCTTGCCGCTCATCAGGCCGCGTGAAGTGGAGACGATGTTGACTCCGTAGCCGCCGAGCACCTTCGGGATGCCGGTCGCGCCCATGTAGACGCGACGACCGGGCCGTGAGACGCGCGACAGGTGCGTGATCGAAGAAGTACCGCGCGCATCGTAGCGCAGGAAGATGCGGATCGTCCGCTTCGGCCCTTCGCCCTTGATGACGAAGTTGTTGATGTAGCCCTCTTCCTTGAGAATGCGTGCGATCTCAAGTTTCAGTTTCGACGCCGGGATGTCCACGCGTGAGTGCCGCGCGGCAATCGCGTTACGCATCCGCGTCAACATGTCGGCAATAGGGTCGGTCATTACTCTACAAGCTCCAAATAAAGCCGTCAGGTTTCAGCGCACGACATAAACTCGTCGCTGACTGCTGACGGTCGAATACTAAATTTACCAACTCGACTTGATGACGCCGGGAATCTGTCCCTGTAGTGCCAGTTCGCGGAAGCAGATGCGGCACAGCTTGAACTTGCGCAGGTACGCGCGCGGTCTGCCGCACCGCTGGCAGCGCGTGTAGGCGCGCACAGAGAACTTCGGTTTCCGGTTCGCTTTCGCGATCATTGACTTCTTTGCCATAGAACCTCGTCAATCGTAAATCGTCAATCGTCAATGGTGAAAGACAGTTGCTTATCTATTCACGACTGACGATTGACCCTTCACGGTCTTTATTGTCTGAAGGGCATACCGAGCGCTTTGAGAAGCGCGCGCGCCTGCTCGTCGTTGCGTGCGGTGGTGACGATGGAGATGTTCATCCCACGCGTTTTGTCCACCTTGTTGAAATCAATTTCGGGGAAGATCAATTGGTCGCGGACGCCGAGCGTGTAGTTGCCGCGCCCGTCGAATGCCTTGGGGCTGACGCCGCGAAAGTCTCTCACGCGCGGCAGCGCCACCGACACGAGACGGTCGAGGAACTCGTACATCCGGTCGCCCCTGAGCGTGACCATCGAGCCGATGGGCATTCCCTGTCGCAGCTTGAATGCCGCGATGGATTTTTTGGCCTTCGTCGTGACCGGCTTCTGGCCCGCGACGACGCGCAATTCGTCCGCCGCCGTGTCTATGATCTTGGCATTGGCGACGGCCTCGCCGAGGCCCATGTTGATGACGACCTTTTCCACCTTCGGAATCGCCATCGGATTCGTGATGCCGAACTCTTTGGCGAGCGCGGGCGCGATCTCTTTTGAATAACGCTCTTTTAATCTGGCTGCCATTTCTCTTACCTCATCCTTCGCACGGGTCTCGCCTTAAACTCAACATCCGAGAGTCCGGCGTTTCCGTGCCGGCGGCGACGCGCGCCGCGCGTATTTTATGCTTTGTCTAAAGTCTGGCCGCTGCCCGTGGCGACGCGTGTCTTCGTGCCGTCAGCCGCCACTTCATAGCGCACGCGCGTCGGCTTGCCGCTCTTCGGGTCAATCAACTGCACGTTCGAGATGTTGATATAAGCTTCCTTCTCGATGATGCCGCCGCCGCGGTTGAGTTGCGCGTTGCCGCGCTGGTGCTTTTTGATCATCCCGACGCCCTCGACCTTGACCTTGCCCTCGGCGGGCAGAACTTCGAGCACGCGACCGCGCTTGCCGTTGTCACGGCCGGCCATAATGACGACCTGATCGCCCTTCCGCACCTTGGCGCGTTTACTTCCCTTTGAAGCCATCTCTTAAATCACCTCCGGCGCGAGCGACACAATCTTCATGAAGTTGCGGTCGCGCAGTTCGCGTGCGACGGGGCCGAAGACGCGCGTGCCGATGGGCGTGTCGTCCGGCTTGATGAGCACGCACGCGTTCTGGTCGAAGCGGATATAAGTGCCGTCCTTGCGGCGCACTTCCTTGCGCGTGCGAACGATGACGGCGTTATGCACCGTGCCCTTTTTGACGCCCCCGTCGGGCGCGGCCTCTTTGACCGTCACTTTAATTTTGTCGCCGAGACTCGCCTTGCGCCCCGTCGAGCCGCCGATGGACATGATCATCTCCACACGGCGCGCGCCCGAATTGTCCGCCACGTCCAAGGACGTTTGCATCTGAATTGCCATCTCAATACCTCGTGAATCGTGAATCGTAAACGGTGAAAGACAATGCCTGTCTATTCACGATTGACGATTGACCATTTACTACTTTTGCGCCTTCTGGACGATCTCGACGACGCGCCAACGCTTGCGCGCAGACAACGGACGTGTTTCGACGATGCGCACCTTGTCGCCGATGGTCGCGCCGGACTCGTCGTGCGCCATGAACTTCGACGTGCGGCGGACATAACGGCGATACTTCGGATGCTTAATCAAGCGATCCACGCGCACGATCACCGTCTTCTCCATTTTGTCGGAGGCGACGATGCCGATCTTCTCGGCGCGCCCGCCGCTCTTTCCGGCCTCTGTGCCCGCGGCGTTACCGGCCTGCGAGTCAACGCCCGGCGCGACTTCATGCGCGAGATTTTCGCCCGACTTGATTTCAGCCGCCGTTTCTTGAATGTTCTCTTGCGTCTCTGACATTTCAACCTCTATTGACAGGTGCGGGGACGAAGTGTTCTTAACTTAGTCGTCCTTCAGCGCCCGTCGTTCGTCAATTACTTCGCCGCCTGCTCCAACTCGCGCTGGCGCATCATGGTCTGAAGGCGCGCGAGCGACTTCTTCTCGCGACGCACGGTCTTGACGGCGTCCATGTCGCCGAGCGCCAGTTTGAAGTTGAGCCGGAAAAGCGACTCTTTGATGCGCGCCGCTTCTTCCTTCAAGTCCGCGTCCGACAGATCGCGCAGACGATCCACTTCTTCACGTCTCTTCGCCATAACTAAACTGCGCCTCCCTCACCCTCGGCGCGGGTCACGAACTTCGTCTTGACCGGCAGCTTTTGCGCCGCCAGACGCATCGCTTCGCGCGCCACGTCCTCGGCCACACCCTCGATCTCGTAGAGCACGCGGCCCGGCTTGACGACCGCCACCCAGTATTCCGGCGCGCCCTTGCCCTTGCCCATGCGCGTTTCCGCGGGCTTCTTCGTGATGGGCTTATCGGGAAACATGCGTATCCAGATTTTGCCGCCGCGCTTGATGTGTCGCGTCATCGCGATACGGGCGGCCTCGATCTGGCGGTCGGTAATCCAGCCCGGCTCTAAAGTTTTCAATCCGTATTCACCGAAGCTGATGGCGCTGCCGCGTTGCGCCGAGCCTTTCATACGGCCCTTCATCTGCTTCCGGTGCTTAACTTTTTTCGGCATCAACATAATGAATGCACCCCAAAGAAACTAAATTTATCTTCTGCCGCCGCCGGGGCCACGACCGCCGCCCGGCCCACGATCACCGCGCGGTCGTCCGC